>JAQYVQ010000091.1 GCA_030145435.1 Syntrophobacteria bacterium
CCGGCGTGCGCGTCGAAGAGGATCAACGCGAATTCGTCCTGGTCCCGGGCGAGGAGGGCAGCGAGCGGCCGGAGGTCACGATCACCCAGAAGGATGTGCGTCAGGTTCAGCTGGCCAAGGGGGCCATACGCACGGGCATCCAGATACTTCTCGATTCGAAGGGCCTTTCAGAAGGGGACATTGACGAGGTGATCATCGCAGGGGCCTTTGGCACCTATATCGACGTCGGGAGCGCGATCACGATCGGGATGCTGCCGGACATACCGCACGATCGGTTCCGGCAAGTGGGGAATGCCGCCGGCAGAGGGGCCACCCTTGCGCTGGTATCTCGCGAAAAGCGCCACGAGGCACACGTCATGGCCCGGAAGGTGGGCTACATCGAACTGGCGAGCTCCCCTGACTTCATGTCCATCTTCACCCAGGCGATGTACCTCGGGCCCTTCCGGAAGGAAGAGGATTAAGAAGCAGGGGCCAGGCCCCGTGTCCGACAGCCACCATCCGCAGTGTCACCAGCCACTTGCCACTCGCCACTGGAGGAAGGGTCAGGGGTCGGGCGTCAGGTCCAATCCGAGGGTGCCGCCCGGGTTCATGATGCCCTTCGGATCAAAGTGTCGCTTCAAGGCGCGGAGAACATCCATCTGCATCGTTCCGAGGTGCCTTTCCATCCAGGGGGCCATCATCCTGCCCACCCCGTGGTGATGGCTCAGGGAGCCGCCGTGCTTCTCGACCTGGTCGATGATGCCGGCCTGGAACGCCTTGTATTCTTCCACGTCGTTCATTCGTGCGATGAAGATAAAATACAGGTTCGTTCCCTGGGGATAGAAGTGAGACGCGTGAGTCATGCATATCGTCCGGGGCCGGGCCTTGACGAAACCCCTCACGCCTTGATGCAGGCGGTGCAGGTTGTCCCACGTGACCCCTGCCTCGAGGGTATCGATTATGATCCCGTAGTCGTTCAGGTCTTCGCGCATGTAGGGGTCCGTGTACCTTCCGTGCTCCCATCGCTTGGCCGCATATCCCCCCAGCGACATGGCGCCGTGCGCCTTGCAGACCCTCCTCACATTCTTCGCCACGTTCTTCGAGAAATCCTTCTCCCCCTCGGCGCTTCCGATATAGAGGCATCGCTCCATGGGCTTGAAGCCACGGAGGCGTACGATCTTGTCCAGGGTCGTTCCCTCGACCCCATAGAGCTTCAACCCCACGTCGGTCTCTTCCGGATCCGAAATGCGGAACACGCCGGGCATGCCGAATTCCCCTTGCGAGATCTCTCTCGAGGCGTCCACGGCCGCCTCCCAGGAGGGGAACAGGTAGCTGAATCGCCTCCGGTTTTCGGGCACGTACCTGAACAGCTTCAGCGTTGCGCTCACGAGGACGCCGTACGTTCCCTCGCTCCCCTTCATGATGTCGTTGACCTTCGGCCCGGTTGCGGTGCCGGGATAATCCAGGGTCTTGAAGGATCCGGCAGGCGTTACGTATTCCTGGCTGAGCACGATGTCGTACATGTCCCCGTAGTAGGAAGACTGCTGGCCGGACCCCAGCGCCGCGATCCAACCGCCCACCGAAGAGTACTCGAAGGACTGTGGGAAGTGACCTGCGGTGTATCTCCGCTTTGCCTTGAATACCTCGGGTGCATCGTTCAGCATCTTCTCGTACGCCGGGCCGAGGATGCCGGGCTCGACGGTGATCGTCTGGTTCGTCTCGTTGAAGTCCAGGACGCGATGCATGTGGGTGCTCATCACCAGAGAGACCCCTCCCTTGGCGCACTGAAACCCGAAGGTCACGGAAGAGCCCCCCCCGTACGGGTAGATTGGGATTCCCTGCTCACTGCAGCAGGCGACGATCTTCTGCACATCCTCTCTAGCCCGGGGATGCAGGACGAGGTCGGGCGCGCTCTCGACGACTCCCTTCCTGAGCTTCATCGCCTCTTCCATCGTCTTCCCCGCCCCGTACTTCACGCGGGAGTAGTCATCGGAATGGACGTTCTCCTTGCCGACGATTCCCTCGAAGGCCCGGACCTGCTCGTCGGAAAGCCGGATCGGTTGCCCGCACTCGACGGTTTCGTTTCCCTCCTCCTGAGGTTGGCCGAAGTCGGTGTCGGTCATCTGAAACACGTCTTTGATCATCCCGTAGAACCCGCGATTCGGGTGCTTGAACCCGGCCGGATCCCCCCACTTGAAGATAGACCTGTAGGTTCCCTGCCTGGGCGCTTCCTCTGTCCACGCCGGGGTAAAGGATTCTTTCTTGCTCATTCCAACTCCTCGGACTCGAA
>JAQYVQ010000168.1 GCA_030145435.1 Syntrophobacteria bacterium
GGGCCCGAAAGTCGTCGCCCCGAGACGGAACGCGCGCGGCCCCGTGGCCCGCTGGATGATCAGGGACTCGACCGATTCGGTGAGGCCGAATTCCTCTTGCTTCCCTGCTTCCAGCTTGCCCAGTGAACGGAGGGCCTTCCAGGGACAGAACTTGTCTATCCCGGCTTGCAGCCTGTCGTTTGCCTTGAAGACCTCGATCACGGGCGGGGCCTCGGACGCGGCTCGGGCGATCTCCACCCACCAGGAGGACTCACCGGAATACCGGCTCTTCTTCTTCGAGAAGGTCACGGTCTGATCCTTGGTCTCGTAAGTAAGCTCGAGGACGTCGCCCTTCTTGCACGGGAGAATCGTTACCTTTTCGCCCGGCTTCTTCGGCTTCTCGACCCAAGTGAGGTAGGCAAGGGCAAGGCTTACCAGAAGGATTCCAAGGTAGAGAACGAGGGAAACACGCTTCATCCCGTCTTGCCCCTTCGTGTCTGTCTCAGCCGAAATCGGTTATAGACGACCCCAATGCCCAAAACTACCAGGGGCACGGCAAAGATCGTCGTGTAGAACCAGACCACGTCCTCTTCCTTCGTGTGCATGATCCGCACATCCTCTTCCATTCCCACCGACCCGAGCAGTTGTTCCTCCTCGAACAACCACTTCAAGCCATCCTCGAAGAAGAAGTAGTTGCCCAGGTTACCGATCACCTGGTCGGACAGGGCATCGGCGTCGGCAAGCACGACCAGGCGCATCTGCTCCTTGGCCGGTTCCTTCGCCTCCGGGTCCGGAGCGCCTTCGGCCGGTTCCTTGTCGTCTCGGCGAACGTCCGCCGTAACGGCCGCCCCCAGGTCGTAGGTCTTCTTCTGCTCTTCCGGGCCGTCCGGTTCCAGGTTCCGGTTCTCGTCCGCCCAGGTCATGGGCATACTGCGCAGGGTCATCACGATCCTGGCCTCCGCCTTAGGGCCCTCGATCTTCTCCAGGTAGCCCGACCCGATGAGCACTACGGCCAGCCTGGAAGCGTTCTGACTCAGGGTGTTCACCGAGGGGTGGGAAGAGGTTCGGTTCGTGAAGAGGTTGTACCGGTCCGCCTTCTTGTAGGAGGCCCGCATGAAGTACCGCTCGTTGGCCAGCGGGGTTGCCTGAAAACGAAGTCCGAAATCCTCGAGGAGGCCGGCAACATTGGTCGAATGCTCCGGGTCCAGGGCGATCCACATCCGCCCTCCCCCGTCCAGGTACCGCCGGAGGGAATCCAACTCTTCGGGCAGGAAGTCCTCCGCGGGATCGATGATCACCACCAGGGAGGCCTCCTCGGGCACGTCGGCACCCAGACCCTGCCCAAGCCCCAGGGGCTTCACCTCGAAATTCTGCTTCCGGAGGATCTTCTTCAGGCCCGTGACCGGGTGCCGGGGTTCCTCCCCCCCCTTCCACTCGTAGGTACGTTCCCCGTGGCCGGCGGTGAAATAGGCGATCCTCTTGTCGGCCACGAGCTTGAGGAATTTGTTCTGGAACTCCTCATCCACCTTGGCAAGCTTGCCCCGGGCCTCTCCCATTTCGGCCCCGATACGCACCACCTCTTTCCTGTCGCCATAACGGTACACGAGGCTGCCGTTCTGGCGGACGCCCAGGTCCTTGGCAAGCTTTGGCTCCATGACGTGATCGTGCACATGGATCTGCATCAGGTCCGACCGGCTCGCCAGTTCCTCGAAATAGCCCGACAGTTCCTCCAGGACCTCGTTCGCCTCCGGGTAGAACAGGAAGACCTCGAAGGGCTCGTTCAGGTTCGCCACGAGCCTGCGGGCATCTTCGCTCGGGCTGGAGGTCCTCTGAAAGGACATGTCCCATTTCCGGTTGTGCGCATTGCCGACGTAATTGAGGAGAAACAGGCTCACAACCAGCCAGGCAACCGCGAGCCCGCTTCCAGCGGAGAAGGCGACCCGCCTGCGCTCGATCCTGGGTGCCCGGGCCATGGAGGCGGAGGAGGTCTCCATGAAGAGGAGCGGAAGGATCGAACTCAACCAGACGATCGGCCACAGGACCTGCAGGATTGCCTGGTACCGATCCGCGAGCGGCGCTCCCATCACCCAGGGAAACACCCTTTCCCGAACCGGCTCCAGCCGGGCGGCGTAAAGCGCCAGGGCGATGAGTCCCCCGAGGTAGCTCGCCAGAATCATCCCCTCCACGGACCTGCGATCCCCCCGGCTTCGGGCCCAGTTCACGGCACGGGCCAACACGGCCCAGAGGAGACCGAGAGCCCCCAGTCCGTCCAGGAGGAGCCGGACGTTCGACGGGGATCCGACCAGCCGTTCCCCCACGTAGACGAGGACCATGCCCACCAGATAGGGGGCCGTACAGGCCAGACCCGGGATCAGCCGGCCGCTCTTCGTGTCGTTGCCTTCTATCGCCATCGCCGTGCCTCGATGACCCGCGTGGAGACCATGAGGAAGAACCAGGTTACAGAAAGATAGTAGATCAGGTCGCGGGTGTTGACCGTACCTTTCATGAACGGGAAGAAGTGCTTGTTGTGCAGCGCGAGGTAGCTGAACATGCCGGACAACGGGGGCTCCGTCACAGTCGCTAGAAGCCAAAACAGAAGCATGGCAACCAGGATGGCCGCGGAGATGATGGCGGCGATGATCTGGCTCTGGGCCAGAGAGGAGCCGAACATCCCGATCGCAAGAGCGGCCGAGCCGAGGCAGAGGAGGCCCAGGTAGCCGCCGAAAATATGCCACATGGAGATCTTACCGTTCACGAAGATCAGCAGAGGCATGTACAGGGTGAGGAGGGTGAGGAGGCAGAGGAACAGGAAGGCGGAAAGGAACTTGCCGAGCACGACCTGGGAATCCTTCACCGGGGAGGTGGTGTACAGGACCATCGTGCCCATCTGCCTCTCTTCGGCCAGCAGCCGCATGGTCAGGAAGATGCTGGCGATCATCGTAGTACCGCTCGAGAAGTAGAAGAACTGTCGGAGGACTTCGGCCGAGTACTTGGAGCCCCCGCCGATGGCGTACACATTGAAGAGCAGTCCGTCCACGAGCAGCACGAC
>JAQYVQ010000170.1 GCA_030145435.1 Syntrophobacteria bacterium
GGGCGGCGTTCCGGCCGAATGGGTAGAGGCCCCCGGGGTGCGGGACGATACCGCCTTCCTTTATGTGCATGGAGGGGGATACGCACTCGGCTCGGCGGCAACGGGTCGACACCTGGCGGCCGCCATCTCAGAGGCAGCTGCGACCCGGGTCTTGTCGCTCGACTACCGCCTCGCCCCGGAGCATCCCTTCCCGGCCGCGGTCGACGATGCGGTCGCAGGGTTTCGGTGGCTGGTCGAGCGTGGTACCCCGGCCGAGAAGGTCGTGATCGGCGGGGACTCGGCAGGGGGAGGCCTGACTGTGGCGACCCTCGTGGCCCTGCGTGATGCAGGGGGCCCGATGCCCTCTGGGGGCGTCTGCATTTCGCCCTGGGTCGACTTGACCTGCTCGTCGGACTCTTACAGGACCAAGTCCGACGCCGATCCGGTGATCGTCCACGAAGACATCCAGTGGTTTGCATCCCTGTATCTCGACGGTCGGGATCCAAAGACGCCCCTTGCCTCCCCTCTGTTCGCTGACCTCCGGGGACTACCGCCGTTGCTGATCCAGGTAGGGAGCGACGAGGTCTTGCTCGATGATGCGGTCGGGCTCGACGGACGGGCCCGGGAGGCAGGCGTGGATTCGACCCTCGAGGTCTGGGAAGACATGATTCACGTCTGGCACGTGTTCTTTCAAATGCTGCAAGAGGGGCGAGACGCGATTGCACGGATCGGGGAGTACTTCAAGTCCAGGATTTCCTGACCACCTGCCGCCAGAGTAGTGTACAATCCCGGACAAGGGGAATTCGGGGGCTCGCGTGTTCAGCTATGTCTTCATGAAGATTCTGGAGGGCCGGCCTCGATCCTACGACCGGCGGATGGACAAGGCCAGCCGTGGTCGGGTGGGGGAGATCAAGGCGTCGGTCGTGAAGGAGGTCCCGCAAGATGCCGCGGTCTTGGAGATCGGTTGCGGGACCGGTGAACTTGCCGCCATGCTGATCGGTCGCGGCGCGGTTGTGGATGCCTTTGACGCAAGCCCGGCCATGGTCGAGTTCGTGCGCGAAAGGATTGCAGAGGAAGGACTCGACACAAGGCTGACTGTGCGGCACATGGGCGTTGACGGGATGGACAGCCTTCCCTCGTCCCACTACGATGCCGTGGTCTCCACGCTGGTGTTCAGCGAGCTCACGGCGGACGAAAGGGGCTATGCCCTCAAATACGCCGCACGCGTTCTCAAGCCGGGGGGGCAGCTCGTGATCGCCGACGAAGTGGTGCCGCGCAAGGCGGCCGCAAGGATCCTTCAGCGGGCCGTCAGGGCCCCGATGCTCGCGGCCACCTACCTCGTGTCCCGGGCATCGACCCGGCCGATCGCGGATCTTGCGGGCGAAGTGGCCGAAGCCGGGTTTCACATCGACAAGGAGGTCCGAAGCCACGGTGATGCCTTTGCCCTGGTCAAAGCCACTCTCCCGGCGAGGTGAGAAATGAATCCTCTCAAGTTCCTCTGGGGAATGCTCTTCAGGCTCTTTCCCTGCCCGACGCCCGTTGGCCTGTCTCGGATCGGGAATCCGGACCGGGATAGCCCCGTGCTGGTGACCTGTAACTTCTACATCACCGTAAGAAGGATGATGCGGCTGCTGCGAGGGTTGGATCTATGGCTGCTCGTGGCCGACTCCAAGGGCGTCAACGTGTGGTGTGCAGCCGGTGCCGAGGAGTTCAACACCCATTCGGTAGTCTCGGCCGTCAAGACGAGCGGCATAGCCGATCGGGTCGATCATCGCAGATTGACCCTTCCGCCCCTCGGGGCCCCGGGGATTCGGGCCCGGGACGTTGAAGAGCAGACCGGCTGGTCCGTTCGGTGGGGGCCTGTGCAGGAAAGGGACATCCCCCGTTATGTCAGCGAGGGGGAGCGGCGCGACGAAAAGATGAAACGGGCCCAATACGATTGGCGGGAGAGGCTGGACACGGGCCTGGGCAGCATGTTTCCCTTCTTCTTTCTGGGTGCCGTGGGTTTCACCCTCTTCGGGCGCCATCTTCTGGTCGACTACATCGTTGTGGGCGGTCTTGCCTTCGTGTTCTTCATGCTTGCCTGCCCCCTCCTGCCGGGAAAGACGGGTCTGGCAAAGGTGGTCTTCCTGGAGGTCATCCTCGGAGCCGTGCTGGTTTTGACGGAATGGTTGGACATCCCGCGCTCTTTCTCTTTGCGTGCGGACCTGATCATCGCCATGGTCATGCTGCTGATCTACGGGACGGAGCTGGGGGGGCTTGCGTCGACCATGCCCAGTGACCTGGATCCCTTCATGGCGCGACTGGGCATCGGGAACCTTGGAAACGTGGAGTTTGCCGGGACGATCCGCACAGAACTCCTCAACGGGTTCCGGGTGCTCACGTACTACCCGGACAACTGCGTGGCTTGCAGGTGTTGTGTCGAGGTCTGTCCACAGGGGGTGTGGACCTTCGGGGAGAACAAGCGGGCAGTCCTCGCTCGCAAGGAGGACTGCACCGCCTGCAGGGCCTGCATCGTTCA
>JAQYVQ010000190.1 GCA_030145435.1 Syntrophobacteria bacterium
AACATGCCGACGACTCTCCCGAATCCGGTATCTTCAAAATAGTAGACCAGGCGATCACTCAGCTCGCCCGACCCCACCATGGCAATTCTTTGCATTGATCCCCACATTAACAGTCTCTGAACAACCCGCTAGTGAACCGACTTGGAAATATCGCTATGTTTCCCATACGGAGCACGAGTTGTCCGGTGCTGTCCAGGGTTCCGTCGGAGATTTGTGCCGGGCGACTCCGTAAGAAAAGGTGTCAGGAACCCTTTTCAGTCGGTTCAGGAGCGGAGGAGAACCTAGAGCTAAAAAAGGCTCCTGACACCTTTTCTTTGGCTGTGACAGCTTTTCCTTGGCCTTGTAGGGGGAGGGAGAGACGGAGCCCAAGCAAATCGGAGACGGAGCCCCGGACAGTACCGAACGTCGAGACTCTTGTGAAACATGGCGATATTTCCAAGTCACGCCACTAGCCTACGTCCTCGTAGGGTTCGGGCCGAGGCCCGAGGTCGCGCCGCTCGTTCACCAGGTCATAGACACGATACCGAAAGATTGTGAACAGCACGCTCAAGACCGCATACAGTGTATCCAGGAGGACTTCGAAGATGCCCAGTTCGACCTTGAGATCCCCCAGGACGAAAATGAGCCCGAAATAGGGCACGTAGAAGGCGGCAAAGATCACCAGGTATCCCCCCAGAATCAACCAGAAGTACGGCCTTGTCGCCTCCCAACTCAGCCGCAGGGCGTCAACAGGGCTCTTGCCCTTCAGGAGAAGATCGAATTCCGCAAAAGAAAAACGCACCAGCGCGATCACTCCGGGAACCATGAACAACACAAACCCGAGGCCGGTGACGACGCCCAGCAGCAGGGACAGCAAGAGAAAGGGGCCCCAGTACTTCAGCCCGAGCAACCAACAGGATCTCGCGTTGAGCCGGTTTCCCGAGATGACGGATACAATGAAGAAGATGATGCCGCCTGCGTAAATCGGGTAGGCGAGAAGGCCGATCAGCAACACGGGAAACTCCGACGTAAGGTTCGCCTCCTGGCCGAGAAGGGACTCCGTGTAGTAGTCACGAAACAGCTCGATCGGGAACACCACCGTAACGATGATGAGCAGGATGGAGAACAGGTGATTGCGAAAAAATCGGAAGCTGTCCAACAGCAAGGCTTGCAGAACCATCGATTTCACTCCGTCAGAACAATAAAACACGCAGCCCATCCATACGGGACGCCGCATCCCACCCCGTCGACGGGTCAAGTTTTTCGATATGCCTCGAGTTCTTTGTGCCGGAAACAATCTGTCGTGTGGTCGTTGACCATCCCCACGGACTGCATGAATGCATAGCAGATCGTGGGACCTACAAAAGAGAACCCGCGTCTCTTCAGGCCACTGCTCATGGCTTCCGATTCCTTTGTCCTCGCAGGGATCTCGGAGAGGGCCTTCCATGCATTCCGTCGGGGCTCGAAATCCACGTATTTCCAGATGAACGCGTCCAGGGAGCCGAATTCTTCCTGCGTACTCAGAACCCCCTGAGCGTTTCGAATGGCGGACTCGATCTTGCGCCGATTCCTCACGATGCCCGGATCACCGAGGAGACGTTGAACACGGCTCTGACCGTAGCGCGCGACTCGTTCTACGTCGAAACGGTCGAAGGCCTTCCGGTAGCCTTGTCGCTTCTTCAGAATGGTGAGCCAACTGAGCCCCGCCTGTGCCCCTTCCAGGACGAGCATTTCGAAGAGCCTGCGATCATCGTGCACCGGGACGCCCCACTCCCTGTCGTGGTAGGCCAGGTACAGAGGATCCTCCCCGCACCATTTGCAGCGGACTTTTTCGATGGTCATGGGAGCCTTATCCACCCGACCGCTTGACGATATAACCTCGTGCCTTCAGCTCTTCCATCAGCACATCCCGGTGGTCGCCCTGAATCTGGATGACACCCGCCTTCACGGTGCCGCCCGT
>JAQYVQ010000199.1 GCA_030145435.1 Syntrophobacteria bacterium
CACGCTCCGCGAATCTTTGCTATCCGGGTGGGGCGCATTCTCGACAGAAGGGGCAGCAAGGCGATGAGCGGGTGGTTCCGGAAGCTTCTCCGGCTGTTCGAGCGCCTGGAGGGGCTCCCGACAAGGTATGTGACCGGCCACTATGTGGCTGTGAAGGCGGTCAAGAGGTAAGGCTCACTTCTTCGGGCCCCTCATCGTTTCGCGAAGAGCCGGTTCAGGGCGGTCATGATGTCTCTGCGGCTGATCACGCCCACGAGCCTTCTCGGCTCGTCCTCGGCAACCACCGGAAGGATTGCGAAATCTCCTGAGGTGATCTTGTTCAGTGCCGAGAAGAGGCTTTCCTCTTCGTTGATCGCAACCACATCCCGGGTGCCCATGTCCCCGGCGGTCAGGGAACTGTCCCCCTTCTTCAAGCCTTCCTGATAGTCGACAAGGGAGAGAATGCCGCAGAGCTCGTTTCGTTCGTCCACCACCGGAAAGCAGTTGAACTTGCTCTGGTAGATCATGTCCCGGACTTCATCGAGATTCATGTCCGTACGGAGGGTTGCGGCCTCCCGCTTCATGGCCGACATGACCTTGACCCCGCTCAAGCCGGCCAATTCCCCGTCCGCTTCCCGGCCTCCCCGCTCCCGGCCCGACTTGATTTCGCTCACCCGCTGATTGTAGTAGTCGATGACCTCGCGGCGATCGAGCATGCCGAGAAGAATCGCGTGATCCTCGTCACTGACCACGGGCAGGCTCTGCAGATTGCGTATGGTGAGCTTCCTGAGCACCTCGTTCAAGTCTTCGGAGGGCGTGGTGAAGATCACCTCCCGATTCGCCACATCCATCATCCGGACCACATCCCCAATCTCCTCGTCGAAGAGGACCCATCGAATGTCGTTGATCGAGAAGATTCCACGCAACCTGCCCTGCCGGTCTCCCACTGGGAAATAGGTCACTTCGCTTGAGCGAAAGACGTCTCGAAAGTTCTTGAAGGTCATGTCTTCCGGGAGCAGTTCGACCTGCCGGAGCCGGGGGAGCAGCTCCTCCACACGGATCGCCTCCAGGACGTCCACAAAGAAATCGCCCCGGTGCGCGTTGGAATCGACCTTGCTGTTCACCTGCTTGACGTAGATCGTCCACTTGCGTCCCAGCACGAAAGCAAGGGAGCAGACGAGCATGCTGGGAAGGAGCAACTGATACGAATCGGTCATCTCGCTGACGAAGATGATGGTGGAGATCGGGGTGTTCGAAACGGTGGCAAAGAAGCCGGCCATCCCCACCACGACGAACGCGCCGGGATGAGACACGATCCCCGGGGCGATGGCGTAGAACACCTTTCCCACGGCCCCGCCGAGGGCGCCCCCGATGACGATGGACGGGCCGAACACCCCTCCGCTTCCCCCGGAGCCGATCGAGAGGGACGTGGTGGCGATCTTTCCGAACGCGAGCCCAAGGAGGAACAGGAGAGGAAGCTGATTGTCCAGGGCCAGCTGGGCAAAGCCGTACCCGAACGACAGGGTCTGGGGAAGCCAGAAGCCGATGATGCCCACACACAACCCGCCGATCGCCGGCTTGATGTGATTCGGGATCTTCAAAGACTTGGCGAACTCGTGAACGCCGTAGAAGGACTTGATGTACAGGATGCCCGCGCCGACGAGCACGAAGGCGAGGACCATATACGGCCCGAGCTCCAGGGGATTCTCGAACTTGAAGTCCTGTGTCTCGAACAGAGACCCCCATCCGAAGAACAGGCAGAAGAGACAGTACGCAACGCCGGAAGATATGCCGGCCGGGATGATCACCTCGGACTCGAATTCCGGCTCCCGGTAGAGCACCTCTGCGGCAAACAGGGCCCCTGCCATGGGAGCCCGGAAGATGGCTCCGACCCCGGCCCCGACCCCGGCCGCCAGCATGATGCGGCGCTCCCGGTCGGAGAGCTTGAGCTGCGTCGCCAGAAAGGAGCCGAATCCGGCGCCGATCTGGGCAATCGGGCCTTCCCGTCCTCCCGAACCGCCGGAGCTTATGGTCAGCGCCGAGGCGATGGTCTTGATCAACGGGATCCTGCCCCGGATGTACCCCCCCTTGTTGTGGTACGCGTCGATGGCCGCGTCCGTTCCGTGTCCCTCCGCTTCAGGGGCGAACGTATAGACGAGCCAGCCGCTCAGCAGCCCGCCCAGGGCGGGCATGAACAGAAGGATCCAACGATTGAAAGGTTTGTCACCGAGAGGGAAGAGATGCTCCTCCCCGGCCGGTGCGGGGGGGCGATATCCGGCCATCTGGTCCAGGAACACGTGCGAGCCGAACTGACACAGATAGTGGAACGCGACCGCTCCCAAGCCTGCGATGATCCCGATGAGCACGTAGTAGAAGATCCACTTGCCGCCGGACGTAAAGCGGCTGTATTGGGTCCGAAGGCCCTGGGCATCGGGCAATCGTCTTAATTTCCCCTTGTCACTCTTTTCCTTCACGTTCTCGTTCTCACGCAGGAACGCCTGGATTCGGCATTCTTCAGGGTTGCAGCGTATCTGAGGATTCCGGAGTCCCGAGGGAACAGACTGGGTGTTCCGGTCTTTTCGCGTGCCTGATCGGAAACAAACGGGGTGTAAGGCCCTCTTATCCTCAATAGATCGAAGGAAGCATCATATCAATTCACGAGAAGGTGATCAAGTATGGGGCGGGCGAGTGTGGGGCGGGCGAGGCGGGCGCTTCAAAGCATCAACCGGGCGAGGGCATCCCCTTTTTCGAAGCTCGGTTCGATGAGCGTTTGCACGGATCCCATCGGGATGCCCCATCGAGAATGGGCTTCCGCGGTCAGGGCGTTGAGTCCGATGTCTCCCCCTTCTTCCCCGTCTTCCCGAAGCCAGGCAACCAGGCTCACCGGGGCGAGGGGATCGTAGCCGTCATAGCTGGCCCCGTGATGGCCGCCGATGGCCGCGGTGATGTTCTCCGGAAAATCCCACTCGTGGCACATCCAGGTGGCCACCTCGGCGTGATCCCAATCGTAGACCTCCCGTTCCATTTTGCAGAGGTCCCCTCCCTCCGTGTGCCATCGTTCCAGGATGGGCCCGTACTGTGCCGGGTCCTGCGCGGCGAGCAGGGGCACGGCCATGTCCTGCAGGAAGCCTGCCGTAAAACACTCGGAACCCCTGGCCGGACAGAGGATGGATGCGAGCGAATGGGCCAGGACCCCTCTCCTCGCCGAGGCACGCCAGAAACGGACCGCATCATAGCCTGGGGAGGACTGTCCCGGCATGGCGCCGCTGACCCCGACGGACAACACCATCGTCTCGAGCTGGGAGAAGCCTACGAGGGCGATGGCCTGAGACAGGTTTTCGACCTTGTTCCTCGCGGAAAAGGCGGCGGAGTTGGCCAGCCGCAGCACCCGAACCGAAAGGCCCGGGTCCACCGAGAGGGCCTCCGCAACAGAGGAGGCGCATGCGTTCGGATCGCGAATCCTCTCCAGGGTCTGCATGATGGCGGCCGGGAAGGAAGGCAGCGAGTATCCCCGCAAGGCCTTCCGGAGCCCGGCTTTGGGATTGGTCTTCTTCTTGAAGAATGAAAGCATCAACCATCTCCGTCAATCGGCACGCCGTGCCATTTTGTTGGCCAGGATGCTGAGCAACCCCCCCAGTCCTACATATCCGAGCAGCGCCTGGAAGACTGCCAGGATCTGAGCGGGAATCGACGCGGGGACCACGTCGCCGTAACCCAGTGTGGTCAGCGTGACAACACTGAAGTACAGGGGTGAAATCGCGGTCTCGTAGGAACCGTAATCGACCCCGACCCTGGAGTAGGCAAGAGCGAACATGAGGGTGACGAACAGGATGAAGAGGGTCCAGCGCAGAAGGCTCCTGCCGCAGTCCGAGGTCACCCACCAGAGCCAGTAGAGGGCGTTGTGGCCTTTGCTGCGGGTTCGGAACTCATACAGGTAGTTCGCGTCGGAGATCACCCGCCGCACCATGTAGGCTCCGCGAAGATCCACCCCGCGGATGTCCGCACCCACCCAGTTTGCCTTGGCGAAGTTGGTGATGCCCATCAGGCGCGCCGCCCGCATGTCTGCCAGCTCGAATCTCGTATGGAGGACATTGCTCTGTTTGAGGTCCGTGTCCCGAAGGTCCGCCCGGGTGAAATCGGCTGCCGTCAGGTCGGCCTCGGTGATGCGCGAACCCCGCAGGTTGGCCGCACGGAAATCCGCGTGGCACAACTGCGACTTGCTCAGCGTCACCTCCTTCAGTTGCGCACCGATCAGGCTGGCGCCGGTGAGGTTGGCAACCCCGAAACCGGTTCTCTCCGCATTGCATTCGTTCAGGTTGGCGGACGAAAGGTCCGAGCCGAGCAGCTCGCCTCCGTCCAGCCGGGCCTTGCTCAGGCTCGCTCCCGAGAGCCGGGCCCAGCTCAGATTCGAGTTGCTGAGGTCGGCGCTGCTCAGGTTCGCCCCGGAAAGGTCGCATCGGGAGAGATCCAACCCTCTAAGGTCCTCGCCTGTCAGGTCGATCCCACGCAGATCCATGGCGCCGCCGGGCCCGGTGCCGTTCACCACCTCCCCCTTCTTGCGCCCCCTCTTGAGCTCTTGGAGGGTCGCGTCGCGACGAGATCCCTCGCCGCCGGGGTCCGGCTGGCACCAACGTGCTGCCAGTGTGCCGATATCCTCTTCGGATGCAATCGGATCGGTGCGATCGGACTCATCCGTCGCCAATGTCCGTGCGGTCTGCTCTCCTGGGTAGGCCATTGTTCCCTTCGAACCTCGGCAAATCCCGTCCCTTGACGGGAAAGTCTGCTCCTTAATTCGGCACAACACGAATTCTACATAGGCTTTTTTGCATGAAAATCGGGTGCTTACAAGTTCTTCTAGGCAAAACGGCGCCGGGGAACCGGGACGGCTGCGAATCGATGACCAGGAATTGCCGCAACCCTACTGCAGGCGAGCCTCCGTTGTATTGAATCGATGGCCGGGACTTGCCGCAACCGTGATGCAGGCGATCGCCCGGTGTAGTATAGTAAGGCAAGCAAGATGGCCGGGTGCGGAGACTTGATCGAAGAGCATTGAGAGCGCGGAGGAGCTGAACGACCATGAGCGACGAACCGAACAAGATCATTTATTCCATGATCAGGGTGAGCAAGTACTACGACCAGAAGCCTGTCCTGAAGGACATCTCCCTTTCCTATTTCTACGGCGCAAAGATCGGCGTGCTGGGCCTGAACGGCTCTGGAAAGAGCTCTCTCCTCAGAATCCTTGCGGGCGTGGATCCGGAGTTCAACGGGGAGACGCACCTTTCGCCCGGCAAGTCGGTGGGCCTGGTCGAGCAGGAGCCGGAGCTGGACGACTCGAAGACGGTGCGGGAGATCGTCGAGGAAGGCGTGGGGGAGGCGGTGGAACTGCTCGCCGAGTTCAACCAAATCAGCGAGAGCCTGGCCGAGCCGATGTCGGACGACGAGATGATGGCGCTCATCGACCGGCAGGGGGAGGTGCAGGAGAAGCTCGACGACACCGACGCGTGGGACCTGGACTCGAGGCTGGAGATGGCGATGGATGCCCTCCGGTGCCCGGACGGAGACCAGCCGGTGAACATCCTCTCCGGCGGAGAGAGGCGCCGGGTGGCCCTCTGCCGGCTCCTGCTCCGGAAGCCGGACATCCTGCTCCTGGACGAGCCGACGAACCACCTGGACGCCGAGACCGTGGCCTGGCTGGAGCAACACCTGCAACGCTACGAAGGGACCGTCATCGCGGTCACGCACGACCGTTACTTCCTCGACAACGTGGCCGGATGGATCCTCGAACTGGACCGGGGGCACGGGATTCCCTGGAAGGGAAACTACTCCTCCTGGCTCGATCAAAAGCGGAAGCGCCTGCAGCAGGAGGAAAAAACGGAGACGGAGCGGCAGAAGACGCTCCAGCGCGAGCTGGAGTGGATCCGGATGTCGCCGAAAGGAAGGCACGCCAAGAGCAAGGCACGCATCACCTCTTACGAGTCCCTGCTCGCGCAGGAGAGTGAGCAGCGTTCCAAGGATCTGGAGATCTTTGTCCCTCCCGGTCCGAGGTTGGGTGATCTGGTCATCGAGGCGGACAAGGTGGGCAAGGCGTACGGGGACAGGCTCCTCATGGAGGACCTCTCCTTTTCCGTTCCGCCCGGGGGGATCGTGGGCATCATCGGCCCGAACGGCGCGGGGAAGACCACCCTGTTCCGGATGATCACGGGCCAGGAGGCGCCCGATTCCGGCACGATCCGGCTCGGGGAGACGGTGAAGCTTGCATACGTCGATCAGAGCCGGGATGCGCTCAACCCGGATCACACCATCTGGGAGTCCATATCAGAGGGCAAGGACGTGATCCAACTCGGCATCCGGGAAGTCAATTCCCGCGCTTACGTGTCTCGATTCAACTTTTCCGGGACGGCCCAGCAGAAGAAGCTCGGGACCCTCTCGGGAGGGGAACGAAACCGGATCCACCTGGCCCGGATGCTGAAGGAAGAGGCGAACGTGCTCCTCCTCGACGAGCCGACGAACGATCTGGACGTGAACACCTTAAGGGCCCTCGAGGACGCGCTGGACAACTTCGCCGGCTGCGTGATGGTGATCAGCCACGACCGCTGGTTCCTCGACCGGATCGCCACCCACATCCTCGCCTTCGAGGGGGACAGCGGGGTCGTCTGGTTCGACGGGAACTACACCGACTACGAGGCAGACAGAAAAGCGCGCCTGGGGGCCGCAGCCGACCAGCCCCATCGCATCAAGTACCGCCAACTCACAAGGGACTAGCCGAGGTAGACGAAGACGTACATTTCTCGATTCACATCGATCACGATATTCGCTCCTCTCGTCTCCGCATAGACGAGCCAGGCAGGCTTCGCTTTGCCCCCGCATTCGACGGGAGGAGAGAACTTCCCGCTGGTTCGGTCGAACCAGGCGATCAGCATCGCATCCTCGCTGATCTCGCTTGCTTTGCGATCCGCCACTTCCTTGGCCTTCTCGAAATCCAGCGACTCGTCATCGACCTGAACGTCCACGGGATCGATGAGCATCTCGCGCCTCAAGGGCATGCACGCTTCCATCTCTTCCTCTCTGCTCGAAAGAGGGGCGTTGGGGTCAGGATTCCATCAATGCGGTCTCCTTCCGCCTGCCCCACCAGACGCCCGCACCACAGCCTGCCAGTGTGCCGAGTATGGCACCCGAGGTCTTGAAGACGACGGCGGTTCTCACCGAGAATTCCTCGAAACCGGCAACGGAGAGGATCCACTGCATGATCGAGCCCACCACGAACATGAGAAGGACTGTCGAGAGGAGGAGCCCGACCGCTGCCCCGGGCACGCCCACGCCACGCAGCCCGGACACGCTGAATTGCTTCGGCGAGAGCCGGCCCAATCGAACGTCACCCCGAACCTGTGCGTCCGAGGAGAGATACATGAAGAAATAGAGGATGCCGAAGACGATGCCGAAATCCCAACCCACGAGCGAGAAGGGGATCGCTTCCACCGCCTCGGGGCCTTCCAGGACCCACTTGAACTGCTTGATGCCGATACCCAGGTTGATGATGCCCTGGAGGACCGCCCAGGGCAGGAGGTGCTCGAGCGTGAAGTACGTCCCGAAGCCCGGGACGGCGCCTGTGTTACTTTCCTCAAGCGCGCCGGTAAAGGAAACCTGGTCGCCCGGCAGGATGACGGCGATCAACACGGTGGTCCCCAGAAGCAACGGGACAAAGACAATCGTATCGATCGTGAACAGTGTGAAGGTTTCATCGCCGGTCAGGGGGACAAGAAACCAGGCGGCCAGGGCGATGGCAACCCCCGCAGGCAAGGCCAGCGGCCCCATCCGCCTCCACGGATTGAACACCCCGTCCGGCTCGCGCCCCGCAGGGTCGCCCATGACCCACCTGCCCCTGATGAAATCCCTCCTCGTGTTGACCAGGGCACCGTGGCACTGAATCAACACGAAGCACAGAAGAAACAACAGTGCGAAGGCCCGCACTTCGATCAGGGTCCCCCAGCCGGGGCCGAAAAGGCCAAAGACGATCCACGCCAGGAACGCGACGACGACCACCACGCCGATAAAGTTGGCAAAGAACTGGA
>JAQYVQ010000288.1 GCA_030145435.1 Syntrophobacteria bacterium
GCCTTACGAAAACCATAGGGATTGTCACCACTCCCGCCCCGCCGCCCTATTCACTAGGAGAACCTTTATGGGAATCAACAGGAGAGACCTCTTCAAGCTGGCCTTTGCCGGAGGAGGAGCCACACTTCTCAGCACTCCGTCCCCCGCATGGTCCTCATCGAGCGCCCAGCTCAACCCCGAACGCTGGGGCATGCTGGTGGACACCACGCGATGCATCGGCTGCCGTCATTGCGAATGGGCTTGCAAGAAGCAGAATGAGCTCCCTTCGGCTCCGCTCGCGCAATTCGGCGACACCTCGGTCTTCGAGGCCCTTCGGAGGCCCGATGCGACTTCGTATACCGTGGTGAACCGCTTCGCCGGGCCGGAGGGCGAGGGTCGTCCGGTCTATGCGAAGGTGCAGTGCATGCACTGCGACTACCCGGCCTGTGTGTCGGCCTGCCTGGTGGGGGCCTTCGAGAAGGTGAAGACCGGGTCGGTGCAGTACGACGGCTGGAAGTGTATGGGATGCCGGTACTGCATGGTGGCCTGCCCCTTCCAGATCCCGGCCTACGAGTACTTCAACGCCTTCACGCCGGTGGTGCGGAAGTGCACCTTCTGTTTCGAGCGCGTGAGCAAGGAAGAGAAGTTTCCGGCCTGTGCCCACATTTGCCCCCAGGAGGTCATGACCTTCGGGAGGCGCGCGGACCTTTTGAAGGCCGCCCGCGAGCGAATGGCAAAGGAGCCGAAGAAGTACATCCCCCATATCTACGGCGAGCACGAGGTCGGGGGCACGGCGTGGCTCTACCTGGCGAGCATGCCTTTTGGCGAGCTCGGTCTTCCCGTCCTGGGACACACGCCCGTGACCCGGCTCAACGAGACGGTCCAGCACGCCATTTTCAAGCACTTTGTCCCCCCCATCGCACTGTACAGCTTCCTGGGCGGCATGATGTGGATGTACCGGGACAAGAAAGAATAGAAAACACTCGCTAACCCTGGGACCTGTTTGAACCGAGGAAGGGAACCATGAGCCACGCAGAGGAAGCCTTGCCCGTTGAGAAACCGTTGTTCACGCCCGGCGTGTTCCTCCTCCTGGGACTGATGGCCGTCGGGTTCGGGTTTGCCGTGTACCGGTATATTTTCGGTCTCGGCGCCATGACGAACCTGAATGACCAATATCCGTGGGGCATCTGGATCGGCGTCGATGTCGCCTCCGGAGTCGCGCTGGCCGCAGGCGGTTTCACCACCTCGGCCCTGGCCCACATCTTTCACAGGGAGCACTACCACGCGATTGTCCGTCCCGCCCTGCTCACGGCCATGCTCGGCTACACCTTTGTGGGTATGAGCCTCATGGTGGACCTGGGCAAGTATTACAACATCTGGCATCCGATCCTTCCGAGCATGTGGCAGGGGAACTCGGCCCTGTTCGAAGTGGCCATGTGCGTGATGTGTTACCTGACCGTGCTGTATCTCGAGTTCGTTCCCATACTCGTGGAAGGGCTCAAGGGAAAGCTGAACCTGCCCGCCCCGTTCGATCGTCTGCGAGGCCCTGTGGAGTCACTCCTGAAACAGGGCTGTGTCCAGCAGATCGTCGAGCTGGCCGGCCGCTTCTTCGGAAAGATCATGTTCCTGCTGATCATTGCGGGCGTGGTTCTTTCCTGCATGCACCAGTCCTCGCTGGGCGCCCTGATGGCCATCGCTCCCTACAAGGTGCACCCGCTGTGGTACACGCCGGTCATGACGCTTCTGTTCCTCATGTCCGCCATCGCCGTGGGCTATCCCATGGTGATTTTCGAGTCCATGTGGGCCTCCCGCGCCTTCGGCCGGAAGCCGGAAATGGAGATCCTGACCCCGCTGGCCAAGTTGATCCCCTTCTTCATCGGGGCCTACATGGTGGCAAAGATCTCGGATCTCGTTATTCGGGACGCGTACGTGTATCTGTTTGATGGCAGCTTCCAGAGCATGATGTTCATCCTGGAATTCGGGTTCGGCGTTATGCTGCCCTTCTTCCTCCTGCTCTCGGAGCGGGTCCGCCGGTCCCCGACCGGCCTGTTTATCTGCGCAGCTCTGTACGTGATCCTCGGGGTGCTCCTCAACCGCATAAACGTGTTCGTGGTCGCCTACAAGCCTCCGTATGCGGAAGGCCCTTATGTCCCTTCCATCGGTGAGATTGCCGTCACGGTGGCCATGATTTCCGCACTGATCCTCTGCTACCGGGTGATCGTGTCCATCCTTCCCGTCCTGCCGGCCCCGGAGGGCGAGGTAGCCTCGCACGCCGTGAAGGCATGATTCGGGAAGCCCCGGGGCACAGGTAGAAACGAATCAGACAAACAAGTAGAATGCCATCAGGAGCTTACAGGATGAGTCGTACAACTGGAATTCCCGTACTGATCTGGATCGTCTTTGTTCTGTCCCTCGTACCGGGAAACGCCGACCCGACCGAGGGAGAGGCGAAGTGTCAATGCCCCTGCCCGTGTCCGGAGGCGTCTGTGTCCGAACCTTCCACGGAATCGGGAGACGTTCCCGAAGAGGTCGTGATGGATAAACTCGCGGAGGTATACGAGGAGGTCGCCTTTTCACATGCGGATCACGCGGATATGGTGGATGACGGCTGCACTGCCTGCCACCACCACGCCCCTGCGGGTGTCTACCAGAAATGCGGTGCCTGTCACGAGAAGGGCCTTTTCGAGGCTGAGAAGATGAACAGGATCAACCTGAAGGCCGCCTATCACCGCCAGTGCATCGAGTGTCACGTGGAGTACGAGAGCGGGCCCACCGGCTGTACGGAGTGTCACGAGATTCGCGAATAGGAACCCGGAAGATTCTCGTCGGTCACGAGGGGGGACGAGGAAATGAAGGCGTCATACACGCTGTATGAGGAGACCCAGATCCTCATGGCCGGGGTCAGGCTCTTCAAGCACCTTGAGAACAGACTGCCCTCCCTGAAAGAACTCGCAGAATTCACGCGCTTTTCGGTTGAGTCGGTGCATCATCTCGCGAACCGGCTCGAGAAGATCGGAGCCCTGGAAAGGATCCGAGGCGCCTTCGATGATCGAATCTGCCTGAAGGATCCGCTGCAGGCGGAGGCGCTACGTGAGGCCTCGGACTCCCCGGACATAGGAGACGATGTCAAGCAGTGGAAGGAAGAGCGGGAAAGCAGGCTGAAGGAAGTGGAAGAGAAATTCTCGGGCGATGCGGCCCGACAGGAGAAGCAGGCTCAGTTTGCCGAGATCGAGCAGAAGCTGCAAAAAGGGGGGAAAGAGGAACGCAAGAGCCCCCTGGATGACCTCTTTAACAAAGACTTGAAAAGCTAGTCTTTGTTCGGGTAGTAGACCACGTCCTCGTCCGTAATAGGCTGATCGAACCGTTCGTAGGCCTGGCGGATATACAAGGGCAGTTGGAACATGCCTCTGTGGAGTTCTCCGGAATAATACCTGAGCTTGAAATCCCCCTCGTTCACTCTTGACGCCACGTCGATTCCGGCCGGATCATGGGCCCTGGAGCCCAGGATGAAGCTGTAGATCTCGTGGAAGGAGTGACTCAAGTAGTTGTAGGGCTTCACGAAAGGGAATATGGCAGCCATCGTATTGTAGATTCTCGCGTGAGGCTCGATACGTATCGGATTCAGGCTCTCACTCTGGACGGCAACGCAGCCGTGTGCGGAGAGTCGACGGCCGAGGGTTTCGTAAAACGCCCTCGTAAACAACGGAGTGGAAGGCCTTCCCTCCAGGGGGTCGGAGATGTCCACGAAGATGGCGTCAAAGGTCTCCCGGGTTTCCTCCAGGAATTTCCTGCCGTCCATAAACTTCAAGTCGACCCGGGGGTCCTCGTAGGCGCCCTGCGACCAGGAGGCAAGGTGCTCCTTGCAGAGTTCGACGAGTTCCTCGTCGATGTCGATCATGACGACACGCTCCGGCTGGTGTTTCAGGACTTCCCGGAGGGTCGCGCCTTCCGAGCCGCCAATGATACAGACCGTCCGGACAGGGCCGTGGGAGAAGAGGGCGGGGTGAACGAGCATCTCATGGTAGATGAACTCATCTACCTCGGTAGATTGCGTCATGTTGTCGAGAAACAGCATCCGGCCGTATTCGTAGCTGTCGATGATGTCGATCTTCTGGAACTTCGAGTGGGTCGACAGGACGTGCCGCTTCACCCTGTGCGACATAATGATGTTCTTTGTCTTTTCCTCGTACCAGTGCGCTTCCATTTCTTTGCTCGCGAGTTTCCTGAAGAGGTTGTTGTGCAAAAAAGGGAGAAGGGACCCGAATCGACGGGAATGCCCCGGAGTCCTGAGTCTCAGGCCGACGGAATGGCCTCCATCGGCTTGTGCCGGAGTTCTTCGTTGGGGGGTAGAACCAGGGTGCCGCGTTTGACCTCCATGACCGAGGTTTCCTGCGCCTGGAGTTCCGATCGGACGTACTCGAAGATCTGCTCCGTGTTTACCTGTGTTCCGCAGGTGAAGACGTCCAGTGCACAGTAGCCGAACTCCGGCCATGTGTGGATCGCCACATGGGATTCGGCAATGACCACGACGCCGGTAACGCCATGGGGAGAGAACTGGTGAAAGAAGGGTTTTATGATGGTGCCGCCCGCCCGATTTATCGCCTCGGTAAGGATCGGTTCCAAACAGCTGGGGTCGTCCAAAAGGGTTCTGTCGCATCCGTACAGTTCCACAATCAATTGTTGCCCCAAGGACTTCATTGTGTTCCCTCCCCTCGGTCTGCGTTGTCCTTACCGATGGTGGGGTCTTCTGGATAGGTACTTCTTCTAGAAGCCTTCTATCTCACCCCTTCCTGTGCTGGTCTGCTGGTCTGACGTTGTGCTCATTCTCGTTGACAGGCCAGCGTGCCACAGTTTGTCCGGTTGTGCTGGTGGCGGGAAAAACGCCCTAAGAGGTCGAAAACCACAGAAGAAATGGGGTCCGGCCTCATTGAATTTAAACCATCCCTGATATAGTATGTTACGTTATTTGTCAACTTGCTTATGCGAGACATCCGAATATTCACTGAGCGGATCGGGCCGCTTTGGACGGGCGAGGCGCATTCCGTCCTGGCTCGGCTGTGCGAGTTCTATTGAGAGAAGTAATGAACATCAATACATTATACGATAGACTCTTAAGTGTTCGTTTAACAATATTCCTCTGTATCCTGCTGGCGATCGTCTCGGTCGTGGGGACCGTGATCCCCCAGAACCTGACCGCTGAGCAATACGGGAATCTGTACGGACAGGGCGGTGCGAGGCTCGTCACGGGCCTCGGTCTGAGCGACCTGTATCACTCGGTGGGCTTTGTCCTTCTCCTCTGCCTGCTGGCTGCCAATCTCGTGGCCTGCACGTCAAAACGCCTTCCGGGCACATGGCGTTCCTTGAGAAGGGATGCCTCCCCTCCTTCGGATACGGCCTTCGAGAACTGGAAGTGCCGGGAGGCCTTTGTCTGTTCCGCGAACGTGGAGGAGATGGAAGAGAGGCTCGAGGGGGTCGTGGCCAAGGCCTTTGGAAAGAGGCCGAAAAGGAAGACAGTGGAGTCCCGGGGCCAGGTCCTGCTGGTGGAAAAGAACCGGTATGCTCGCCTGGGGCCCTATGTGGCGCACGTGAGCCTTCTCACCATCCTCCTGGGCACGCTGTGGGGAGCCGTGCAGGGCTTCAAGGGCGGCCTGCAGCTCGCAGAGGGGGAGGCATCATCCGAAGCGTGGCTCCGTACAGGGGCACAACGGGTCCCCCTGGGCTTTCAGATACGCTGCGACCGGTTCGTGTTCGAGCAGTACCCGAACGGCACGCCGAAGGAGTACCGAAGTGAAGTCACCCTCTCCGAAGTGGGGGGGGAGAAGATCAAGAGCGGAACCATACGGGTCAATCATCCCCTCACCTACAGGGGGATTGCGTTCTACCAGTCCACGTATGGGTCCCTCCCGGAGCTGAACCTTCGAGTCCGTGACCGGGAAGGCGGCAGCGAGTCGATGGTGACCACGAGGCTCAACGCCCCGTTCCTGCTCCCGGGAAGCCAGGGGGAACGGGCCATGGTCGTGTCGTTTCAGGAGAACCTTCGCATTCCGGAAGAGATGGCCAGGATCACCTCCTTTTCCAAGAGAAGTCTGGGGCCTGCCGCGCAGATCGTCGTGTTCGACGACAAGGGCTTTGGCGAGCCTTTTTGGGTCTTCCGTGACCATCCGGACATGGGCAAGAAGGCAGAGCGGCCCCACAAATTCGTCATGGAAGATGTTCGGTTGATGTCCTACACGGGGCTGCAGGTGGTCAAGGACCCGGGGGCCCCCCTCGTGTGGATCGGTTGCACGTTTCTCGTCATCGGATTCCTGATGGCACTCTTGATGGATCACGAGATCGTCTGGGTTGCCGGTGAGGTTGCCGCCGAAAACGAATACAGGGTTCGAGTGGTCGGGAGGGCCGTGCGGCATCCGGGAATCTATGCGGCACGTTTCGATAGACAAAAGTTTCGTCTTCGAAGGGGGCTTTCTCCATGGCTGAAGAAGCCCCTGGGGGATCTATGACTGAGCCGACTTTGATTCGCCTTTGCATATTCGTCTACATGGGGAGTTGGGTGCTCTACCTCCTGCACGTGGCCTTCAGGAAGAAGGCCATGGGTCTTGCGGGCGACGTGGCTGTCCTTGCGGGCCTGGTGCTGCAGACCCTCTCCATCGGCGTGAGGTGGATGGAATCCCATCGAATGGGGATTGGGCATGCCCCCCTGTCGAACCTCTACGAATCGATGGTCTTCTTCGCGTGGACCATCGCGCTGATCTACCTGATCTTCGCGAGGAAGTTCCAAAATCGGCTGTTGGGCGCCTTTGTCATGCCGCTGGTCTTTCTGGCCCTCGCGTCCACCTCCCTGATGAACCCGGAGATCCAGCCCCTCGTTCCCGCCCTGCAGAGCAACTGGTTGACGGCGCACGTGATCACCTGCTTCCTCGGATATGCCGCCTTTGCCGTAGCCTTCAGCCTGAGTCTGCTCTACCTCTTGAAGTCGAGGGGAGGAGAAGGCGCGGAAGGTTTCCTCCAGGCCCGCCTGCCTCCTGCGGATCTGTTGGACGAATACTCGTATCGAATCATCGCGGTGGGCTTCCCGATGCTTACGCTCGGGATCATCACCGGTGCCGCCTGGGCCAACGAGGCCTGGGGGACCTATTGGAGTTGGGATCCGAAGGAGACGTGGTCACTGATCGTCTGGTTGATCTATGCAGCCTACTTGCACGCCAGGCTCGCGCGGGGATGGCAGGGAAGGCGCGCCGCCTGGCTCTCTATCATCGGGTTTGCCGCCACGCTGTTCTGCTATCTGGGGGTGAACCTGTTCCTTTCCGGTCTCCACAGTTATGCGACCGGCTAGCCCAAACGATTTATGAACAACGCCGATAAGATCCTGAAACAGAAAGCCCTGGCTTTCTCCCTCGTCGCCATGAGCGCGCTAGGGACGGTGTTCAAGGAACAATGGGGCATCGAAGGAGGCCCTCTCCTCGACGGGCTTCTGATCGCCTGCTTCTGTCTGGGGCTGTTGCTTTGGCTGGGCTCCAAGGGGATGGAACGGCGAATCCGTCGGGAAGAAGAGGAAGACAGGGAATAAAAATCATTCGGAAGAAAGAACGGGTATCATCATGTCAAGAAAACGATTACGCAATATCGGTATCGCGGCCCACATTGACGCAGGGAAGACGACTGTAACCGAGCGGCTTCTGTATTTCACAGGGATCACGCACAGGCTCGGTGAGGTTCACGACGGCCAGGCCACAATGGACTTCATGGTCCAGGAACAGGAACGGGGAATTACCATTGCATCCGCTGCGATTTCCTGTGACTGGCGAGATCACACGATCAATATCATCGATACGCCCGGGCATGTGGATTTCACCGTGGAGGTGGAGAGGGCGCTCCGGGTGCTCGACGGCATGATCGCGGTGTTCTGCGCCCTGGGAGGGGTCGAGCCCCAGTCGGAAACGGTCTGGAACCAGGCGGACCGATACAAGGTGCCTCGTCTGGCCCTCGTGAACAAGATGGACCGGGAGGGGGCGAGCTTCGACCGCTGTGTGAGGCAGCTCGAGGAGCACCTCGACGCGAACCCGGTGCCCTTTCAGCTCCCCATCGGGGAAGGGGAGGACTACAGGGGGGTCATCGACCTGGTGTCGATGAAGGCCTTCTCCTTCGAGGAGTTCAAGCGGATCGAGACCGAGATCCCGGAGGAACTGGTCGAGGGGGCCCGTCAGGGACATGCCGACCTTGTGGAGAAGCTCGCCGAATTCGACGAGGACCTGCTCGAGAAGTTTGTGGCCGAGGAAGAAGTCAGTGAAGAGGAAATCCGCAGGGCTGCGCGGTATTGTGTCCTGAACTCCCTGCTGACGCCCGTGTTTTGCGCCTCGGCGTACCGGAATATAGGGGTCCAGCTCCTGCTCGACGCGATCGTCGATTATCTGCCTTCTCCAGCGGACAAGGGAAGTGTCGTCGGGTCGGATCCAGACAACCCGGACAAGAGCCAGGTCTGCGTCCCGTCCTCCAAGGCAAACCTGGCGGCCCTCTCGTTCAAGATCATCCACGACCCCTTCGTGGGGCAGCAGACATTCACCCGGATCTACTCCGGCGATATTCGCTCGGGACAGAAGGTGTTAAACTCCACCCGGTCCAAGCAAGAGAAGATCGGACGGATCCACCAAATTCATGCGAAGAAGCGGGAGGAGATCGACCGGGCGGGTCCGGGAGACATTGTGTCCCTCGTGGGCTTGAAATTTACCAAGACCGGGGACACCCTCTGCGACCCTGCGCACCCGTTGCTGCTCGAGAGAATCACGATTCCGGAGGCGGTGATCCAGCGGTCCGTGGGCGTGACCGTGCAGAAAGAAGAACAGAACCTGCACCGATCTCTGCGAAAGCTCACGATGGAAGACCCGTCTTTCTCGTTCTACGTGGACTCGGAGACCCGGGAGACGGTCATGGCGGGCATGGGTGAACTGCACCTCGAGATCATGGAGGACCGTTTGCGCCGTGAGTTCAATGTTCCTGTCGTGTCCGGCGAGCCGGCGGTAAGCTACCGCGAGTCGATCACGCAGCAGGCGGAAGTCGACTATCGTTTCAAGAAACAGACGGGCGGCAAGGGGCAGTTTGCCCACGTGGTGCTGCGGATCGAGCCGAACGAAGGGGGGGAGTTCGAGTTCCTGGACCTGATTCGGGGGGGCGCCATCCCGCGGGAATTCATCCCGGCGGTGCGCCGCGGCGTGGCGGATACCTTGAGCGCCGGGGTGCTGGCCAAGTTTCCGATCGTGGGCGTCAAGGTGGTGTTGGTGGACGGCTCGTTCCACGAGGTGGACTCGTCGGAGAAATCCTTCTACACCTGTGCGTGCCTGGCCTTCAAGGAGGCCTTTCAAAAAGCTGCCCCCCAGCTTCTCGAACCGGTCATGAAGGTTGAAATCGCCACGCCGGACGATTATATAGGGGACGTCGCCGGGGACCTGTCCAGACGCCGCGGCAACATTCAGACCATGCGGCGGTATCGAAAGGGATCGCAGAAGCTCTTTGGGAGTGTTCCCCTTTCCGAGATGTTCGGGTACGCGACGACCCTTCGATCCCTGAGCTCCGGAAGGGCGAACTTCTCGATGGAATTCCTGGCCTTCGAGCCCATCCCGGCGAGTCTTGTCGAAGGGGTTCTGGCAAAGGTGCGGAAGCAGCGGGAAGAACGACTCGCGGACAAAAAGTAATAGGTGAAAGGGAAAAGGGTCAAAGGTCAAGGGGAGGGGACCGTGTCCAAGTACCGTATTCTTACAGACGACGCGAAATGTACAGGGTGCCTGCGATGCCAGCTCGCCTGCTCGCAGGCCTACCAGAAATCCTTCAACCCGTCCGCAGCAAGGGTCCGCGTGGATTTCCTCGGAGTGGACTGTGCGATTCGGTTCACCGAGGAATGTGTCGCATGCGGGCTGTGTGCCGACAACTGCCTGTATGGAGCGCTCGAGAAGAGTGCCGAAGGGGGGGCGTGATGACCTTGGGCGGATTTGCAGGGACGATCCTTGTGGTCGATCTGACCCGGGGAGTGATCACGAAAGAGCCGCTCGACCCGGGACTTGCCAGGGACTTCATCGGCGGGTTGGGCCTGACGGTCAAGCTGGCCTACGACAACCTTGGGCCCGGAACCGACGCGCTGGCCCCGGAAAACCCGATCGTCCTCGGGGCGGGCACGCTGGTGGGTACGGATCTGCCGGCCTCGTCCCGCCTGTTCTCGATCACGAAGTTGCCGACGAGCGGTACGATCGGCTGGAGCGGTGCCGGCGGCGTCACGTTCGCCTGCATGCTGAAGAACGCCGGGTACGATCAGATCGTGATCAAGGGACGGGCCGATCGGCCCGTGTACCTGGAGATCATAGACGACCGGGTGACCCTCCGGGATGCTTCGCCTTTATGGGGGCTCGGGGTGTCTGCCACGTGCGAGGCCCTCTGGAAGGACTACGAACGTCCAACCGGTGTGGTGGCGATCGGCCAGGGGGGCGAGAACCTGGTGAAGTTCTCGATGGCCTATGTCGACCGGATCGCCACCCTCGGGCGAGGCGGCTTTGGGGCCGTCATGGGATCCAAGAACCTGAAGGCGATCGTGGCCCGGGGCAGTCGAGGCGTCTCGGTGGCGGATCGGAAGGGATACAAGGCCCTTCGGAAGAGCATCTTTGAAAGGATGCGTGCCTACCCCCATCTCAAGGAGTGGCAGGAGATGGGCCTGATAAATTCCTTCCCCTTCGTTGAGAAGGAGACGTACCTCCACATCAAGAAGAGACGAGTGGCTTGCGTTTCGTGTCCCATAGGCTGCAAGGACGTGGTGGAGATACGGGACGGAGACTTGAAGGGGCAGGTCGTGTGTTCCAGTTCTGCGATCAACCTCTTCACGCCGATCATCTACGGAATGAAGGATTACCGGGAAGCGATCAAGCTGATCGCGGATCTGGATGAATACGGTCTGGACATGTTCGAGTTTATGGGCCTCATGGTCTTTGCCAAGGCTCTTGCGGAGGAGGGGCTGATCCCGCGCGACAGGGCCGAGCCGCAGATCGCGGTCGAGTCGCTCGGGTCGATGGAGGCCTGGGCCGGGAAGATCGCCCGCAGGGAAGGCCTCGGGGACGTCCTGGCCGACGGGTTCCCGGGCGTCATCGAGGCATTCGGCGAAAAAGCCGAAGCCCTTGCGCCTGCCCTGGTAAAAGGGATGCACCCGTATGCCGGGCCCGGGGCGGCCCTGCCGTGGCACCTTTTCGGGACCATGGAACTCGGCCAGGTCCTGGACCCCCGGGGCCCTCACGTGGGCTCCAGCGGGTCTCCCACCTATTTTGCCCGTCGGCCCCTGGAGGTGTTCCCCAAGCACCTGGACCGAATGGGCGTGCCGGAGGACGAGATTGCAGGGCTCCTGCCGCGGGGGGACGAGGGGGAAATAACGGGACTGAGCGTCGGCGGCCTCCTGAGACACTCGCACCGCTGGTTCGCGATTCTGGGGTCCCTCGGTGTCTGCGCTCGTGCCCAGATCAATCGATTCTACAGCGCCTCCTTCTGCGCCCAGGCGTACGAGGCGGTCACCGGGATCGAAACGCCCGTGTCCGCACTCCGGGAGCGGGCCGACCGCGCCTGGACCCTCCTCAGGCTGGCGAACCTGCGGGAGGGATTCCAGAGAGAACGGGAAGAGGTCTTGCCCCGCAAGTGGTTCGGCGACCGTGGCTTCCAGGATTACGTGAGCGAGGAACCGCTGACGGTCGGGGAATCCGAGCAGATGATCGATGACTACTACCGCGAGTGGGACTGGGACCCGAAGACAGGGGTGCCCACCCAGCGGGCCCTCGACCGACTCGGGCTCCAGGGCTTGAAATAACGTCGAAGTCCCTGTCTTCTCTTTTATGACGCGTAAGAAGCCCATCCAGGCGCCGATTTCGCCTTGGGCTTCCGCCCGTAGAAAAGGTCGTCCATGTACAAGAACAGGCGCCGGGCGTTCTTGTTACGCGTCACTGCTTCCGTGATCACCTTGTGGGGAAGACTTCTGTCGTGGCTGAAGGGACAGACCCGCATGCATATATTGCAGTCCGTTCCCACCTTTGCCCAATAATCGTGACAGGTCTCTGGATTGAGCTTCCAGCGGAGCGTGCCGTTAACCGCTTCCGGGGCCCCTGAGGGAATGGAACGGGAAGGGCAACAGTCCGAGCACTTTTCGCAGCGGACGCAGAAATCATCAACCCCGATGTCCACCGGTTTGTCCGGAACGAGGGGCAAGTCCGTCGTTACCCCGGCAAGCCTCAACCGGGGCCCCAGTTCCTTGGTAATCAGATAACCGTGTCTGCCCACTTCACCCAGTCCCGCGTCAACAGCCATCGGGACGAGGAGGGACTGGTAATGTCGCAGATGCTCGGCGGTGGCCGAATAGCCGAGATTTGCGATGAATTGGGCAAGACGTATGGAGATGCCGGCACCTTCGGCATAGTTGCGGGCGGTTTCGATCGTACCTGAGGTGTGGGGCGATGTCTGGACCAGGTCAAAGGCCATCTCCGTCGCCAGAACGATGACGTATCCATGGGAGACCTCCAACGCCTGGCCCCATTCTTCACCTTGCTGGCTGCCATCCATGCCCCGGTGACTGTAGGTCCAGAGGGGATTGATCCGGGCGACGCCGACCAAATCGGCTCCCAGTTTGCGGGCAAACCCTTTGACTCTGAGGGTGGCTTCCTCGGGATTGATGTCAATCGTGTCCCCTCTGAAATTCATCGGACGGATGATATGGGGAGCGCAAAGATACTCCGGCATCAGCATGGAGGCGATGGCGGCCGAAAAATTCGCATTGCCCTTTGGCTTGTCGATGGCTCCCATTTCACCCACCACACCACCCATGGCACGCCTCCTCGTGTCCCTTTCTTCCCATTCGGGATGCTCGCCATACATTTCCTTGTATGCATCCGTACCGATTTGAAGGTTGTCCCTGGCGAAGACGGTTTCCCGTTCGTCAAAGCGCTCTACTTCGCCTACGATCAATCCGGCCGTTCCTGCCAGCGCCTTTGCATTTTCACCGTTTTTGTTGAACAGCAGCCATGTGCCTGCAGCAGTGAATGCCGACAGGACGATAAGAAGCATTCTTCCCGGTGCGGTTTCAAGAAAACCGTTTGCGTAGGAAAGGGTAAACAGGACCAGGCTTCCGAAGAAGAAGACGAACTGAATACCGCCAAAGAGCGTTGCCCTATCTTCTTTCTCCCGGAAGCTGGAGACAAGAAAGGAGAAGGTAATGCCCGTCAACCCGATAAGGGCCAGTCCCATGAGGAAGATCAGGATTGCGTCCAGCACAGCTCACTCCTTTCGCTTCTACATTCGGAATGGGCCTGTCAAGGAGAATCCCTTTTTTGGCAGGCCACCTCGACTTAAATCCTTCTCTTTATGCCAGACGAGTCCCCCTATGCCCCCTTGAACACGGGGGGCCTCTTTTCCTTCCTCGCTTTCAGGCCCTCACCGAAGTCATGGGACTTCATGGTTTGATTCAATCCCTGATTCTCCACGTCAAGGGCCCTGGTGACCGCATCGATATAGGGTTGGTGTAATGCCCGCTTGGCCAGTTTCACGGCCAGACCAGGCCCTTCCGGTGGAATGAGCTTCCTTGCCATCTCCTGCGCGCGGGGTATGAGTTCCTCGTGGGGTACGACCTCGTTTACCCAACCCCACTCCAGGGCTTGTTGTGCGGGGATTGGCTTGGGGAAGTAGATGATCTCCTTCGCTTTCTGGAAACCCATCATCCGGGGCAAGAAATAGGTGAGGGCAAACTCGGGAAGGATACCCAGCCGCCCAACAAAGGGAAACTCGATCCACGCGTGCTCGGACATGTAGATAAGGTCCGCTCCTGCCAGGGGCATGGTGAAGCCGGCCCCAATGGCCAGGCCGTTGATGGCTGCAATAACGGGTTTGTCGAAGTTGAACAGCTTCAAGCAGAGTTTTTTCGCTGCGATATCGGTCAGGTCGATTTCGTTCCGTACTTCCTCCGGGATGTCCGTAAAGAGCTTGGGAGTGAAGTACCCACCACTGCTGAACGCCTCCTTCGTCGGGTCGCCGCAATCCGGATCCTTCGCACCCGTGATGATCATCGCTTTTGCCCCATCATCCCCTTCCATCGCGTCCACTGCGTAGAACAATTCCAGGTTGGTGATGAAGCTCATTGCGTTCTTTCTCTTGGGGGCATTCAATGTGACCATGACGATGCCGGTTGCTTCATCCCTTTCATAGAGAATGTCCTTGAACTCTTCTACCTTCATGGGGATCCCCTCCGACTCGGATGGATGATCTTCTCAGCGAAACAAAGCATGCGGTTCGGCATTTATTCGCCGGAAACCGATTGTGAGTAGGCCTCAGAAATGATTGACACTAAACTAGAAACAAAACAATAGGTTGTCAATCTCCAGCTGCTTGTTGACGGGTATGCAGGTTGTGTCATAATGATCTTCGTTGAAGAGCCACCCCACGTATTTGTCTATCACCGGCCACCTCGTGCCCTTGGCTGAAGAACGTGCCGACGAAAAGAATCCGGTCCGACCGCAACGGTAAAGTCTGTCTGCTCATCCTCGCCGCGATTACCCTTCTTTGCAGGGGAGAGGGTGCCAGGGCCGAATGGTTGATTGATCCGGAAGGATTCCATGTTTCTGCCCATGGCCGGACCTCCTGCCTGGAATGCCATGGGGAGATTGCAAAGAAGAAGACTCATCCAAGCCCAGGGAACGTCAACAAAAGCCTCGAGGATTTCTTCCGTGTCGAGCAGTGTGAAGACTGCCACATTGATGTCTTGGATGAGATCGACGAAGGCGCCCATGGCGGCCTGACAGAGAAATCCAGCGAAGAGCTGACCTACTGCATCGGCTGCCATGAACCTCACTACCAGACGTCGACCCCAGCTCGAGAAAGCAAGGTCGACCTGTCCCGGCCGGCCGAAGAGAAATGCAGCGCTTGTCACGAATATAGAGACGTCCTGCCCAGACTTTCCGCAGAGGACGAAGGCTGCATGGAGTGCCACCAGCGGTCGGCAGCAGACGACCCGAAGGCGGCGCAAAGGATCTCGATGCTCTGTTTTTACTGCCATGGGACGAATAAGGATCAAGAGCAGGCGTCAGAATCGCCTTCCGGGATCGCCCTGATCGACGTGTCGGCATATACTTCGTCCCCTCACAGCAAGCTGTCCTGCCTCGTGTGTCATCCAGATTCTGCGCAGTATGGCCATGCCGACCAAGCGCCGGGAGACTGCCTTGCTTGTCACGTTCGGCACGACGAGAAGATCGCCCACGATGCTCACCTGAACGTATCCTGCCAGGCATGCCATCTCAGGGGAGTCATTCCAGTTGAAGATGAGGTTTCAGGGCAGGTTCGGTGGGGGATCGATCGCGGGCCGGAGGGTGTGAGCCGGAGCCATCAGATGGTGCGGGGAAGCGAGGAAGAGTCATGCAGGCGCTGCCATGCGAAAGGGAATCAGGTAGGCGCTGCGGCTATGGTGCTGCCGGCCAAGAGCGTTATTTGTATGGCCTGTCATCCGGCCACCTTGTCGGTTGGTGACACGACAACGATCATCGCCCTGTTGTTCTTCCTGGTCGGGTTCGTCGGCGCAGGATCGGTCTGGTTCTCGGGAAGTCTTGACGCCGGAATCGAGAGGAGTGACGAAAACAAGGTCTTGGGGATCACAAAGAGCATCTTGAGCGCACTCTTTTCTTTGCGGCTCTTTTCCATCACCAAGGTATTGATCCTGGATGGGCTCCTTCAGCGGCGCCTCTTTCGACAGGCAAAGGTACGCTGGGCGATTCACGCCCTGATCTTCCTGCCCTTTGTGTTCCGCTTTGCGTGGGGACTGGTCGGCCTTGGCGCCTCCCTGTGTCGTCCTGACTGGCCGGGGACTTGGATCCTTCTCGACAAGAACCACCCGGCAACCGCCTTTCTCTTCGATCTGACAGGGGTGATGGTGATCCTTGGCATCCTGTGCGCGGTCGTGAGGCGGGCCATGAAACCGTCCGAGGAGATCCTGGCCGGAATGCCAAGGCCTGACTGGGCAGCCAACGGCCTGCTGGCCGGCATCGTCCTTGTCGGGTTCCTGCTCGAGGGCATGCGCATCGCCATGACCGGCAGCCCGTCTGGAGCTGAGTTCGCCTTCGTTGGCTACGGGCTGAGCCGGTTATTGACGGGCGTTGATCTGACCGGTCTCTATGGCTACGTGTGGTACGCGCACGCTATCCTGACCGGGGTCTTCGTGGCCTATCTGCCCTTCAGCAGGATGATCCACATGATCACCGCACCCCTTGCCCTGGCCTTGAACTCAGGCTCGGAACACAGAGATATTGGTGAGTAGGAAGGGTTTCCTTTGTCCCATAAAGACTACAGCATCAAAGAACTCATTCAGGCGCAGGCATGCACTTCGTGCTGCCTGTGCGCGGACGTTTGCCCGGCGGTTGCGGCGAGTAAGGACGGGCACCTCTCAGGTGTGTACCGCCTGGAAGAGTTGAACAGGATCAACCGCGCGAGAACCGGCCTCCTGAGGCGAATTTTCCGGAATAGGGCCCCCTCTCTCGAACAACTGAAGGAATTCAGCGACACGGTCTACCGCTGCACGCTCTGCGGCCGTTGCCAGGAGGTGTGCCCGGCAGGGATTTCCCTGAAGGACATCTGGGTCTCCCTCCGCCAGGACCTTGTCCATTCCGAGGCCTACCCGAAGAAGGTGGATATGATCCGGGAGAACCTCGACGAGAGCCACAACGTTTTTGCAGAGGACAACGATGAGCGGGCCCTCTGGGTGGAGGACATGCCCGACGCCCCGGAGCACGGATACATCAAGGAACGTGCCGAGGTCGTCTACTTCACCGGATGCGTGTCCGCCTATTTTCCGATGGCCCAGAACATTCCGATCGCCCTCGCAGAGATCCTCGACACTGCCGAGGTGGACTTCACCCTTCTGGGCGGGGACGAGTGGTGCTGCGGGTTTCCCCTGCTCGGGGCCGGCCTCCGGGAGCGGGCAAAGGAGTACATCGAGCACAACCTGGAGGCGGTTCGGCAGAAAGGGGCCAGCCGGGTCGTGTTCGCGTGCCCTTCCTGCTACCAGATGTGGCGGGAACACTACCCACGGGAATTCCCCATCTCTCACGTGACCGAGTTCCTCAAGGAACTGATCGCGAGCGGGCGGCTGCCCATGGAAGAGGTTGCCATGACCGTAACCTATCACGACCCGTGCGATCTCGGGCGGGCCGCCCGGGTGTTCGATGCGCCGCGGGAGATCCTTCACTCCATCCCCGGGGTGAAACTTGTCGAGCTCCCGGCCAACCGTGAAGACTGCCCGTGCTGCGGCGGCGGTGGGAACCTGGAGATGATCGATGCGGACCTCTCCAAGGACATTGCCCAACAGAAGGTGGAAGAGGTCCTGAAGACCGGGGCAGAGGCCGTTGTCACGGCCTGCCAGCAGTGTGTGCGTACCATGAACACCTACGTGCGGAGAAACAAGATACAACTCAAGGTTCTGGATATCGTCCAGCTCGTGCGCATGGCCATCCACCCTATGGATGGATGGAACTGAGCGATCGGCGTCTTTGTGTTGAGTTTCTGTTCAGCCGTTTTCATGGATGATCGACGCCTGATTGACATTTTGTGAAAGAGAGGTCTATGAGCAGCCGAATGTACGATGAATTGAGACCCCTGTTTTCCCCCCGGTCCATTGCCGTCATAGGAGCCTCCAGTAGTCCCGGAAAATGGGGACACGCGATGGTGGTAAGGCCCATTCAGTCTGCATTTCGAGGTCCGATCTATCCTATAAATCCCAAAGCGAAGACAATTGAGGGGCTTACGGCCTATCCCAACATTAGGGATGTTCCAGGTCCTGTCGAAATGGCGATCGTTACCATCCCGGCGCCAATGGTGCCTGATGCGGTGAGGGACTGCGCTGCTAAAGGGGTCAAGGCTATGGTCGTGATTTCGGCAGGATTTGCAGAGACCGGGGTTGCGGGAAAAGCCCTGCAGGATGAGATGGTTGATATTGCACGATCCGCCAATATCCGGCTCATGGGTCCAAACGGGATGGGGATCTATACCTCGGAAGTCCGCCTGAACACCGCCTTTGATTTCATGCCCCAACCGGGCGGCATTTCTTTTGTTTCCCAGAGCGGCACGATGGGGGCATATCTCTTGGGGATCGCCAGCGATAAGGGCTACGGATTCAACGCATTCTTGAGCGTTGGCAACCAGGCGGATTTGTCCATGGCTGACTATATCGAGTACCTGGGGGAAGATGAACGAACACGGGTAATCGTTTTGTATATCGAGGGCCTGAAGGACGGAAACCGGTTTCTTAAGAATGCCCGCAATGTAACGAGAAAGAAGCCCATCATCGTTTACAAGAGCGGACAGGGAGAAGACGGCGCCAGGGCGACCATGAGCCACACAGCGTCCATTGCCGGATCGGACGCAACCTTTGATGCCGTCTGTCGTCAGGCCGGGATCATCCGGACCTATGATGTCAGCCATGCCTTTGACATTGCCGAAGCCCTCTCGAAGCAACCTTTGCCAAAGGGCAATCGTGTGGGGATCGTGGCCGGTGGCGGGGGAATGTGCGTAGTTTCAACAGATGCATGTAATGGCTACGGGTTGAGCGTTCCGGAACTGGATGAAGACGCGGTGAAACAATTGTCCCAATACCTTTTGCCCCATGCTTCACCACCGAAAAACCCCGTGGATCTGGCAGGAGATCCCAGGGGAATGACCATAGCCCGCGTTGCCGAAGAACTTGCTCGGCACCCCGAAATTGATGCCATAATTTCAGAAGCGCCCTTATGGGGAATTACGCCCCAGAACATTCAAGAGCGACTGGATGCCGCCGAAAAGATCTCCCGGATTCCTGAGAAATATGGAAAGCCATTGATCGGATTGTCAATGAAGCGTTTTATGACCGGCATTGTGTACGAATTAATGAGAGATAGAAACATTCCTTTCTACGAGTTTCCGAAGGATTCGGCGAGGGCCGTCTACGGGCTTTACATGTACGCGGGATTAAGAATGCGATCGGAATCTATGCCCACTCTACCTAATACCTAGTAGCCGACCTTGTCCAGACCCTTGAGACCCAGGATCTCTCTGGCTTCCTCGGGTTTGGCAGGCTCTACGCCCAGCTCCCGGGCGATCCGGATGATCTTCTCGACCTGCTCTGCGTTGCTCTTCGCCATTTGCCCCTTTTCCACGTACATGTTGTCCTCCAGGCCTACCCGTACGTTCCCTCCCATCACGAGCGATGTTGTGCACATCCGCATCTGATGCCGGCCTGCCGCACACACGGACCAGGAGAAATCACCGATCAATTCCTTGGCGGTCTTGTACAGGAACAGAAGGTTTTCCACCGAGGGAGGGATGCCCCCCAGGATCCCCATGACGAATTGCAGGTAGACGGGCTTCTTGAGATAACCCTCCGCGATCATGTAGGCGATGTTGTTGATCATCGCCACATCGTAGACCTCCAGCTCCGGCTTGGTCTCGTTCGCGTTGAAGAAATCACAGAACTCTCTCAGGGTCTTGAAGGTGTTCGAGAAGACCAGGTCCTCCGTGCTCGCTAGATACGGGGCTTCCCAGGGGAACTTCCATTCCTTGTACTTGGCCACCACCGGAAAGAGGGCGAAATTCACCGAACCGGAATTAAAGGAGGCCAGCTCCGGCTTGAAGGTGGGGACCACGGCGACGCGCTGCTCTGCGGTCATGCCTAGCCCGCCGCCGGTTGTCAGGCACAGGATGATATCGCATCGAGCCTTCACGTCCGTGATGACCTCTCGGTACAGATCCATGGAAGGGGAGGGCTGGCCCGTTTCCGGGTCTCGCACGTGAACGTGGGCCACGGCAGCCCCTGCCTCCCAGGACCGGACCACCTCGTCGGCGATCTGCTTCTGCGTGATCGGCAGGTGGGGCGTCATGGTCGGGGTGTGAATGCTTCCTGTGATCGCTGCGGTTACGATGGTCTTTGGCATGGATGGTTCCTCCTTTAGGTCGATTTGGGACGGCGATGCATGAACCAGTTTGGAATGCCAAGAAGGTCGATCTCTGATGTTACCCCAAACCCGCATTTGGCATAGAAGCTTACATTTATAGGCCGATCCGTTTCAAGTATCCAACTACTCCTCTTCAGTCAATATGATCACAGTAGGGCAATTACTTGACAATATGGTCAGGTTTCCTTAGGAATTTGGTTCGAAAGAGGCGAAGGGACTTGAAGAAAGGGTGTTGAAACGGAAGGAGACTGCATGAACCTCGCTGAACTAACGTTGAACAATATCAAGGAATTCGGTGAGTACGTTTCCCTGGTGTTTGAGGAACGGGACTACACCAACGTGGAGTTGAACCGGCAGGCCGAGTGCCTGGCAAAGGGCCTGCAGGAACTGGGAATGAAGCCCGGGGACAGGCTCGCAATGATGATGGGGAACGCACCCGAAGTGCTGGTGACCTTTGCCGCATCCTACAAACTCGGGACATGGGCCATGCCCATCCTGTTCGTCCTGCAACCCGAGGAGATTGCGCACATCCTCGATGATTCTGAGGTCGAGGTCTGCATCGTGCACGAAATCTTCCTGCCCAAGATGCTCGAGGCCAGGGATCTTACCGTAAAGTGCACACTCAAGCACATCATCACTGCAGATGCCGAGCCCTCCGAGGGGTATTTCTCTGTTCATCAACTCATCGCGGGGAACCCGCCTGGTTTCGAGATCAACCCGGCCAAAGATGACGACGTCGCCGTCCTGCTCTATACCTCGGGTACCACCGGCATGCCCAAGGGTGTGATGCTGAGTCACTACAATCTCTACTTCAATTCCATGGCAGGCTGCGAAACACAGGACTTCAAGCACAATGACGTGGCCTTGTTTGTCCTGCCTTTGAACCATTCCTTCGGTATCATCTCCTCCATCGGAGGAACGATCTACGGGATCAAAGGGATCCTCCTGTCCTGGTTCGATGCCGGCAAGTCACTCGAGTTGATCGAGCGATACAAATGCTCGTATGCTGCCGTGGTCCCGACCATGCTGGCCATGCTTCTCAATCACCCGGACGCGGAACAGGCGGACACTTCATCCATGGACCGATGGATCGTCTCCGGCGCGCCCCTGCCCATGGAGCTGTATACAAGATTCGAGAAGACCTTCCACGGCAAGATCCTCGAAGGGTATGGGCTCACCGAAGCCAGTCCGGGCGTGTCCCTGAACCGGCCGGATGGGGTGTACAAACCCGGGAGCGCTGGCCAACCCTTTACCGGGGTGGAAGTGACCATCCAGGATGAGCAGGGGAAAGTACTGCCTCCGAACACTCCCGGCGAGATATGCGTCAGAGGGCCCAACGTGATGCAGGGGTATTTCAACAAGCCGGAGGCTACTGCCCAGACGATTGTGGATGGATGGCTGCACAGCGGAGACGTCGGTCGTCTCGACGAGGAGGGCTACCTGTTCCTCACGGAGCGGAAGAAAGACATGATCATTCGTGGCGGCGAGAACATATATCCCCGAGACATCGAGGAGGTGCTGTTCGAGCACCCGCGGATTCTGGAGGCCTCGGTGATCGGCAGGGAAGACCCTGTCTACGGAGAGGATGTGTGCGCCATCGTGGTCAAGGAGCCGGATGCAGAACTGACCGAGCAGGAGGTTTTGGATTACGCCGCCACCCGGCTGGCCAAGTTCCAGAAGCCAAAGTGGGTCATCTTTGTTGACGCCCTGCCCAAGAATCCGCTCGGCAAGATACTCAAGAAGGAACTACGCGCGCAGTACGGAAAACCGTAAAACCATCACCGTGGATGGCCTCCCCATATTTTCTACGAACACAATCTCGAATGAAAGGAGAAAACCATGGCGGCTGACAAAAAGGATATTATTGTTGTCGGTGCCGGACCCGCGGGTCTGGTGGCAGCTATCAATTTGAACCGGGAAGGATTTAACGTCATTTTGCGTGAGAGGCATGACCGCATTGGCGGTGAACCCGGATTTCATCCTTCCGTACATGGTACACCGGTAGATATCCCCGGTTTGTGGGACTATATCGGGATCGACTGCGGCGAGGCGTTTCGCTTGCTAGGCGATAACAGCAAGACATATGTTAACGGAAAGATGATTGGGAGCCTTGATACGCTGATGGGAACGCGTGATGACAATGCACCTAAACTGAAAATCTACAATACGGAACGCGGACACAGACCAACATCTCTGGACAGTTTTCTGTTCAGGATTGCAGAGAAAGAAGGGGTTAACATAGAATTCAATAACCCCTTTAAAGAGGATGATTTTAAGAAAGCGCCTAATGGGACGATCATTGCCACCGGTCTCTCTCAGGGCGTCTACAAGTGGCTGGGGATCGACTGGAGCGTGTTGGGTGGATACTGGGCATATTCAGAAATCGAAAGTGATGAGGTCTCAGCTGCCGCATACATGGGGGGGTTCTCCAATGAGTACGGGTATAGCGCGTCCATGAACAGAATGTGGTATGTGCTCCTTTTTGCCCGGAAGGAGGTGTCCGCCGAGAACCTCGAAACCTTCAAGAAGGTCCTGGAGGAATGCGAAGGGCGAACCTTTGACAAATGGAAGAGATATAACGCTCACGCGCCTAAGGAGCCACGGTTGTTCTACAAGGATTTCATCCTGGCCGGCACCATGGGCGGCTTTCTGGAGCCTGCATTCAGTTTCGGCATTACCGGCGCACTCCTGTCCGGAAAGATCTCGGCCATGGCGGTAACAGAACCGGAAAAGGCTGAGAAAGAGTTCAAGCGTTTTACCGGCGGCATTCCCGCGCACATGGCCCGCAAGCGGGAACCCGGATATGTGCCGGGGTATGAACTGGGCGACATCTGGTTCGACATCAAGTAGCTGAAAGGTGGCATGAAGCAGTCTAGAAAGACCGCGTCAAGCGGAAAAAGGTTCCTGTAGTTTCCTCTGCTGGCTCATGCCTGCCAGAGATCGGTCAGCTATCCTCTACGCTCCAGATCTCCGATGTCCACGAGACTCACCTGATGGATTTTCCGATCCAGATACCGTTCGCCGGAAGACCTGAACAGGTCGGGATTGTCTGTTACCAGGTTGATTCTTTCAGGGTAGTTGTTCCTGTTCAACCGGTTCTCTTTTCTAAGGTCTTCCTGTATGTGTTTCACACACTCCACAGAGGGATCGATAATGGCTACATCCTCACCCAGATAGTCCTGAATCGTGCCTCTGAGCATGGGATAATGGGTGCATGCCAGGATAAGGGTGTCGATCTTCGCATGTTTCAGATTCGCAAGGTATTCACCTACGATCATTCGCGTGGCCGGTTCCTTTGCCCAGCCCTCCTCGACGAGATGAATGAACAAGGGGCAATCCTGCGAGTATACCTTGACGGTGGGATCCAAGTCGTGGAGCCTTTGCTGGTAAACCCCGCTCCGAATCGTACTCCTCGTGCCAATGACGCCAATCCTGCCGGCTTTTGTGGACTCCAGGGCCTTCTGGGGAACAGACTCGATCATCCCCACCGTTGGGACTGTTGAGATCGTCCTCAAATGGTCGAGGCTCGTGGCGGAGACGGTGTGGCAAGCGACAACGATGAGCTTGAGATCATAATTCTCTGTCAGATACCTGACGATCTGCTCGGAATACCTCTTGATCACCTCGGGGGATCTCGACCCGTAGGGTGCCCTTCCCATGTCGCCGAAATAGACCGTATTCTCGTCGGGAAGAGACGCGATGATCTGGTT
>JAQYVQ010000319.1 GCA_030145435.1 Syntrophobacteria bacterium
GCCTCTCTCCCAGAAGGTGAGAGGGATCGAGACATTCCGGTCGTGATAGGCCATGTGGAACCCCTTGCCGTTGGCCATCTCTTCGGCGGCTTGCGCGATGCCCCCGGCGAAGAACTTGCCGAAGCCCTCTTGTTTGCACACTTTCTCCACGACGGTCATGATCGCCTCTTCGCTGCCCCACTCCATGGGGACGCCGTCCGTGTCGGCAGCGGTAATGATCCCTTTCTGGTAGAGGATCATCAGCCACCCCGCAATGCCCGTGACCTCGATGGTGTCGGCACCCAGCTTCTGCATCCTCTCGGCCGCCTTGAAATGCAGTTTGGCGTCCAGGTTCTTCACACCGAACCGCATGGCCAGGTTTACGAAGCAGGCAACTCCGCCGCTGCCGACACCCGGCACATCATAGTTCCCCTGGCATTGCACCGGGCAGAATGCGCAGCCGATGGACCCGACACGATATTTTCTGTCGAACTCGCCCTGTAACTCTTCCTTCTTCAGCTTGGGAATCACAAAACTGGCGTCAGGGCCGTAGCCCCATTGCGCCATACCCATGTGCGCGTATTCATCCACGTGTGTGGACAGTTGTTCCCGGTTCATGGTTTGGACATAAGCCCGGAGCGTGCCCGTCGTCATCTCCTCCCACAGCCGGTTCCACAGGGCCATGAACTTCTCCGGGTCCGCGATCTTTACACCCTTCGTTCCCCTCACGGCCACCGCTTTCAGGTTTTTGGAGCCCATCACGGCCCCTACGCCTCCCTGGCCTGCCGCGTTCTGGATGTCATGGAGGATTACGGCCCCCACAAACCCGTTCTCGCCCGCTGGGCCGATGCAGGCGATCTGAACGTCAGGGTCCTTCAATTCTTCTTTGATCCTTACCTGGACCTCTTCGGTATCCAGACCCCACAGGTGCTTGGCATCCCTGATCTCGACCCGGTCGTTCTCGACGAAGAGGTACACCGGTTCGGCCGCCTTTCCGGTGATGGCGATGTGGTCGTGTCCGGTGAACTTCATTTCAGAGGCGAACTGTCCTCCGAAAGACGCGGTCGACAGCGGGCTGTTGGTGATCTTGGGGGATTTGGTCGTGATGTCACACTTGTTTCCCAGGAGGGTTCCTGTCAGCGGACCGGTGTTGATGGTCAGCATGTTCCTCGGGTCCGTTCCCGCCACGTCCGGGGGAACCTGATCAACGACCAGCTTGGACCCGATCCCGGGGCCCCCTATGTAGTCCCTTGCATACCTGGAGGTCGGTTCCTTCTCTATCTTGCCGTCCGTCAGGTCGATTCTCAGTATCATCCCTGTTCTGGACATCTCACCCCTCCTGCGTGACCATCTCGAGGTACTTCTCGGACTTGGCCCTGGCCAAGGTTATCCCTACTCGCTCGTCCGGAAGATACTGGAGCGCCTCGGTGTAGCAATACTTGACACACTGCGGTTCCTCCAGCCCCTGGCAGAGATCGCACTTGAGGGAAACGCCTTTCTCAGCACTCACGGCGATAGCCCCTACCGGACAGGCCATCTCACACATCTTGCAGCCAATGCATTTATCCTCGTTCACTACCTTCACGCCCTCATCGGTCGCGGTGATGGCGCCCGACGGGCACACGGCCATACAATTCGGTTCCTCGCACTGGAGGCAGGTCACCCGCACCTTGTGAAGGATGCTGCGTTCCACGGTCCGGACGACTTTTCCTCTCGCTTTCACCGGGTTGAACTCGCCTTCTTTCACGAGACTGCAAACGGCTTCGCAGACCCTGCAGCCCGTACACTTTGCCATGTCCCAGACGATTCGTTTCATTTTTCCATCTCCTTTTTACGTAACATCAACAATGCTTGATAAATGCTTGACGGTCTCCCCCACAGCGCTTTCATCTATCGTGATTTCAACGGCTCCATGAGGACACACTTCAGCGCAACGACCGCACGCGACACAATCTTCGGTCCTCCGTGCCCGGCCATTCTCGATTCGAATGGCTCCGAACATGCATACGCCGGACTCGGCACACGTCCCGCATCCCACACAATTATCGTTAATTTCTATCTCGACGCCAGGCATCCTCAACAGAATATCTCGAAAACTCTGCGTCCCGTAAGGATACATTCTCGCAAGGCAACAGCAAGAACAACAGTTGCAGATAATCATGAATTTCTTGTGATACTCTCCCACTCCTTTTGGAAGCCGAAAAGCTGCTGTGTCTGCAAAGGTGCGGCCAATTGTATGCACAAGTCCATTCTTTCGAACCTCTTCAGCATACTGGTGCGCTTCTTCCTTGGACACATGTCTAAGATTATTATTCCCATCCACAACCCCCTCGCCAAGCAAGAGGCATCCGTATTCTTTCGGATGATTGCTGCAATCCATCTTGGTGCGACACCCGCAGTATTTGGCAATGGCATGATGGCTCGCCGCATCAATGAAGTGATGAATGAGCTTTGATGGAAGAAAAGAATTCTTATGTTCAAGGGACGCGTCTACTTGAATAACATTGTCCTTTGGGACCGCAAAATAGACATCATCCTTCTTTATGACCGAACCCATGAGCGTTTTGGTTAACACTTTCGTATAGATGCGGTCTTTTGCAGGATTCTTGGGTATAGCAAACCCCAGCATCTTGATTCCCAAAGGAACTTTGTCTTCCTTCTTGTCTTTTCCCGCCATCCGACGCCCTTTCTCTTCCTGATGTTGAAAAGGATTGTGGAACTTGTCTCCCCACTTGATGGTTATTCGGTGGGAAGCCCGTGTTTCTCGCAGTGCGCCGGGTACTTCTTGTACACGAATTTCAGCATCGGCAGCAGGCCCATCAGCTTGGGAAGCGGTCCTCTTACCTTGACTTCATTCGAACTCAGGGCAGTACCGAGGTTGAGTTTGTCCAACCAGAATTGGTGCGCCAAGTCACAGGGAAGCTCCATGGTGATGACGGCATCCAGATCCGCCTCGGAGCCGGTGAGCACCCTGTCATGGGCGATCCACATGCACCCTTGGGGTTCTTTTGTGACTACCTTGAGAGTGAGTTTGGTTTTCCTGAGCTTTTCGCTCAGCTTGCTTTCTGT
>JAQYVQ010000346.1 GCA_030145435.1 Syntrophobacteria bacterium
CCTTGGAACCGAGTTGTTTACTGTTCTCATCCAGGACCACCCAGGCGGTTCGGGGGTCCCTTGTCTTTCGAATCCGCTCCGCTTCCCGTCTGTGCACTTCCTTGCGGGACAATCCTTTGCGAAGCGGTTCTTCGCGCACGGCCTTGAACTCGACAGAGGCAAAGGGCAGGATCTTCTTCCGATAGTGCTCGACCCCGGAACGAAGGAAAGGGACCTTGGGCTTACCGATATGCACGATCGTAAAGCTCAGTCCTCCCAATCTTCCTCCTCCTCAGGCCATGGTGCTGCCGCCTTTTCCTCCTCCTCCAGGATGTCAGGATCGGTCACCCGAGGCGCATCGGACCAGAGCTTCTCGAGGCGGTAGACCTCGCGCGTGGGCTCATCGAACACGTGGACGATCACATCGTTGCAATCGAGGAGTATCCAGCACCCCTCGCGTTCCCCCTCCACCCCAAGGGGAGGTTCCTTCAATTCCTGTTTGAGGCGGGTGCGTATGTGTTCCACGATCGCCTGTGTCTGCCGAACCGATCTTCCCGAACAGATCAGGAAATACTCTGCGATTGGGGTGAGGGCCCCTATGTTCAGGATCGCAATCCCGTGGGCCTTCTTCTCCAGGGCCCAACGTGCGCATAGAAGGGCCTTCTCCTTAGCGTCGTTCGTCGGGGAAGGCCCCCCCCCGTCCCCGGCTTTGGTAGTCGACATTTCAGTCCTTCCTCGTGTTTGCGTACAGACCGTTTTCCTGCACATAGTCCCAGACGCGTTCCGGAATCAGGTATCGCACCGATCTCTCTTCACGGATCCAGGTACGGAGTCTGCTGGCGGCTACGTCCAACAGGGTCGTTTCACGGAAATAGATTCGGTGCCCGCCTGTGTGTTCGAGGCAGTCGCTCTCTCCCCCATAGGGAGCGAAATGGGAAGCCACGTCTTGCGAGACGACCTCGGACAGTTCGGGCCTTTCGTATCCCGGACGTGTTATGACGATGAAATGAGAGAGAGAAAACAGCTCAGAGTACCGGTGCCAAGTTGCGATTTCCTGGAAGCTGTCCATACCCATGATAAAATACATCGAAACGTCCGAAGGGTAGTGCTCTCGGTACGCCTTGAGTGTATCCACGAGATACGACATACCTTCCCGGGTCGCCTCCACTTCGGAGACCCGGAAATAGGGATTTCCATCCACAGCCAACCGCAGCATGGCGACCCTGTGCCCGATATCGGTCAGGGGCTGATCCGTCTTGTGCGGGGGAATTCTTGCCGGCAAAAACTCGACCCAGGAGAGCGAGAAGGCTTGCCGGATCTCTTCGCCGGCCCTGAGATGCCCGTGGTGAACCGGGTCAAAGGTCCCGCCGAACAACCCGACTCCCTTCGAACCAGGGGGAGCGCCCTGTGACGATTTCTTCACACGGTCCCTCTTCGCGCCCCATCGGAAGGGGACGATTCCTGTTCTTGTCGAGAAGCCCGCACACGTCGAAACAAACCCCGGGTCAGGGGGCCCAGTCCTTTACCCGTGACGGCGGAAATGAAGAACACCGGGCAGTTCTCAAGAGCCGGATGATCGAGGATCGACGGTTTTCGCTCGAGAGCGAGGGGAAGATCGATCTTGTTGAAGGCGACCACCGTATGCTTTTCCAGGAGCTCTGTGGAAAAACGAGCGAGTTCTTCCCGGAGTGCCTGATAGGTTTCCAGGGGGTCTTCCCTCACGGGGTCTCCCAGATCGATGAGAAACAGAAGCACCGAGGTGCGTTCAATGTGTTTGAGAAAACGAATACCGAGCCCTACGCCCTCGGCCGCACCGGGCAGAATCCCGGGGATGTCCGCAATGAGGAAGCTCCGGTCCTCGTCCGCCCGAACGAGTCCCAATTGAGGAACCAGGGTGGTGAAGGGATAGTCGGCGATCTTCGGCTTCGCTGAGGACAGCTTGGCGAGGAGCGTGGATTTTCCCGCGTTCGGAAAGCCGACGAGCCCAACGTCGGCCAGGAGCTTCAGTTCGCAGTGGAGCCTCTTCGACTCGCCGCGACCCCCTTCTTCGCATTCTTCGGGAAGCTTGCAGGCAGACGTCACGAACCGGGCGTTCCCGCGGCCTCCTCTTCCTCCGCTCGCCGCCAGAAAACGCTGCCCCGGGGCACTCAGGTCTTCCAAGATCCCGCGGCCCTCTGCGTCGCGTATCAGGGTCCCCACCGGCACCCGGACGATCCGATCCTTGCCTTTGCGACCGTGTTGCTTCTTTCCCCAACCGTGCCGACCGGGTTCGGCACGGTAGTGTTTCTGAAGATGGAGTTCCAGTAGGGTGTTCCTCTTGCTGTCCGCGAGGAGGATTACATCCCCGCCCTTGCCGCCATCCCCCCCATCCGGACCACCCTTGGGCCTGAACTTCTCTCGCAGAAAGCTTCTGCAGCCGTTGCCGCCGTTGCCGGCTTGAACGAGGATCTCCGCTTCATCTATGAATCGCATGGGAGTTGGAAGTGTCGATCAGGGATTGGATGGGGAAAGGGGGTACGAAGAGCGATGCGCTTTCAGGCCGCCTGAATATGAACGAACTTCTTCTTGTTCCCTTTCTTCTGGTACTTGGCCACCCCATCTACCTTCGCGAACAACGTGTAATCCCTTCCCATACCAACATTGGCCCCTGGGTGAACGACCGTCCCAAGCTGCCTGATCAGGATGTTGCCCGCCTTGACAGGCTGCCCGTCAAAGATCTTGACCCCTCTTCTTTGTCCGGGGCTGTTTCGCCCGTTTCGTGAGGTTCCCCCCCCCTTTTTATGTGCCATTTGGGTTCTCGCTTTCCTGTGTGCTGGCTCCGCCTTGTTCGATCGCCTTGATCCGAATCCCGGTATAGTCCTGTCGATGCCCCTGTTTCTTCCGGTGGTCCTTGCGCCGCTTGAACTTGAAGACGAGCACCTTGCGGCCTCGCCGCTGGGCAAGGATCTCTGCACGGACGCGAACGTCGTCGAGAAACGGGGTGCCGACGCGCACGCCCTCTTCTCCAGTTCCGACGAGGAGAATCTTGTCGAGGAGGATTTCCTGTCCCGGTTCTCCCTCCATCTTCTCGATCCGGACGACATCGCCCTCCGTAACGCGGTACTGCTTTCCTCCCGTCTCAACAATGGCGTACATGATCGCTTCCTCTGCTATAGGATGAAGCCTTTTAGAACCCCTTTCGATTCAAACACGTTAGAATAAAGACTTTTCAAGACAAAGTCAATGGAATAATCGGCAGAGGGCCAACTTGGCAATACAGGTGTGTTTTTAGGCAGAGGCTCGCGATTGAGTGCTTTCCTGGGTTCCGTCTCCGATTTGCTTGGGCTCCGTCTCCCTCTCCCCCTACAAAGTCGCCCGGCACAAGTCTCCGACGGAACCCAGGAAAGCACCCGAGAAACGCAGGCTCTGTCCCTGAAACGGGGCGCGCCTTGCCTGTCGACCCACTGGACCACGCAAGAGAGGCCACCACCCCACACTCCATTGAGGCCTCCTTGTTGTCAGTCATTGGGGACAGCCACATGCCACCGGCCAGGATACCGGGGAAAGACGAAGCCCAAGGAAATCAAGACGCGACAAAGTGTGAGTGCGGGATGGGAGGGGCCT
>JAQYVQ010000386.1 GCA_030145435.1 Syntrophobacteria bacterium
TTCCGGGAACTCCTGGGAGGCGTCCATTTCCGCGGCCCGTGGAGCAATCTTCTCCCGGGCCAGTCGGCCGACCGATTCCCGGAGCAGCCTCTGCTCTTCCGTCAACTCTAACATGTTTCCCTCCTCGGCAACCGGATGAACCACACGGAGGATATCAGCCGGCCATGGTCAGGCCGCCGCTCACGCTCAGGACCTGGCCGGTTATGTAGTCCGAGACCGGTGAGGCAAAGAAGGCAACCGCACGGGCGATGTCCTCCGGCTTGGCAACCCTGCGGAAGGGGATGGCCCTCTCCAGGGCAAGACGGACCTTTTCCGGTTGTTCCCGGAACAGGTCCGTATCCGTCGGGCCGGGGCAGACACAGTTCACGTGTATCCCGGATCGCGCCATTTCCCGGGCCAGGGATTTGGTGAAGGCGATGACCCCGCCCTTCGCCCCGGCGTACACGGTCTCGCCAAGGCTGCCCACTCGACCCGCATCGCTCGCTATGTTGACGATCTTCCCCTCTTTGCCTTCCACCATGTGCTTGCACGTCGCGTGCGAGAAGTTCAACACCCCCTTGAGGTTGATGCCGATCACCTTGTCCCAGAATTCCGGCTCCGTATCCACGAAAGGTTGGGTCTTGTCCCAGCCTGCGTTGTTTACCAGGATGTCGATCCGGCCGAATTGCCGGCAGGTTTGTTCGACCGCCTTTCCCGCTGCCTGGCTGTCCGCCACATCCACGGGCAGCGCCAGGGCCTGTCTCCCGATGGACTCCACCTCCCGGGCCGTCTGGGCGGCCGTGTCCGGGTTCAGGTCGCAAACAGCGATGTCCGATCCCCTCCGGGCCAGCTCCAGGGCGATGGCCTTTCCAATCCCCTGACCCGCACCGGTCACAATGGCCTTCTTGCCTTCCAGCTGCATAGGATCCTCCTTGTCTACAACAGGTAAGTAACTTCCACTCAACCCGGTCATGGTTTCTGAGTTGTGGCACTAGAGATAAAACAAACCCCTTTGGGGTGTCAAACACTGAAGGGCAGGGGTCAGGGATCAGGGACCCGGGGTCAGACTTATGGGGTCAGCCCGGCAAATATCAATGAGAGCCAAGTGTTCGGGCACGGGTACGTGCGATGAACCCTGGCTCCGGACGGGGGCGACGGGGGACGTTCTTTAATTCATAAACTTCCTTGCTAAGTTAACGAATTAAACAACGTCCCCTCAATCCCAACGTCCCCTCAATCCCAATTAAACAACGTCCCCATGCAGCAGGGCGCAGGGGTTATCCTGCGATGGGATGAAACGTAGCGGCGTTCATGTTCGTCTGTTGAGGTCTCAGTTGCGTCGTTGCCGTACCGTGTTCCGACCGAGAGTTGTGCAGGGCGACTTTGCAGAGGGCAGGGGCGCCGTGTCGCCCAAACAACTTCTCGGCGGAATACGGTATGGCATGACACGCGAGCACCACCCAGCCACATGCCCACAGGAAGGTTCTAGGCTCCGCGGTAGAAGGCCAGCCTTCTCGCCTGGGGTCGGAAGGCATCCACCAGAGAGCTCTGCTCCTCCTCCGACATGGGTCGAGGATCCCGGCCCACGTCGGCCAGGGTCTTCACCTCCTCGGGCGAGGAACAGCCGACGATGGCTACGTCGATCTCCTGTGAGAGGGCATACCGAATCAGCAGGTCCGCGGTGATGCCTCCTTCGGGTTGGAGGTAGTGGGATTGGCCCAGGATCTTCATCCCGATGACCGCGACTCCCTTCTCCTTTGCAAGGGGCAGGGTGGAGTCGAGGAAGCCGGTCAGTGCACCTTCCGCAGGATTGACCGGCATCATGACCGAATCCACCGGCCACTCTTCCACTGCCCTCTTCAGGATAACCGGATCTTGGTGTCCGGTGACCCCGATGAATCGAACCTTTCCCGACGCCTTTGCCTCGAGAAAGGCCTCGAGCGCCCCGCCGGGGCCGGAGATCATCTTCAGGTCCGCTTCGGTCCTTACGTCGTGGATCTGCCAGAGGTCCAGCCGGTCGGTCCCCATCTTCGCAAAGGTGTCTTCCAGGTCTGCCAGAGCACCTTTCCGGTCCCTGCTTGCCGATTTGCTCGCCTGAAAGACTCCGTCCCGAAGCTCGGGATGCTGGGTCCAGACGGTTCCATAGTACTCCTGGCTGCCCGCATAGGCGCGGGCCGAATCAAAATAGGTGATCCCTTGTTGGAGGGCCTCCTGGATCACAGCCCTCGCCTCCTCGGCCTTGCCGTATGTGCGCAGGATTCCCTCCCCTCCGAGGCCCACTGTTGTGATCGACGGGCCGTCCCTGCCAAAGGTTCGATCGTGTATCTGCTTATTACCCATGACGTCCTCCTTTGCGTATCTGCCGGCTTGAAGTGGATGCTGTCCGGATGAAACTGAAGCTCTTTGGGTATTAGGTATTAGCTGAATGCTTCTATAGCCTTTCCCCTGCGACTTTCCCATCTCAAACAAGGATGCGTGAAAGCATGGATTCGACTCAGGAAACACGGAGACGACCCATGTGCGGGCCGGGTGCTTGACGGAGGAAGGGATTTTCTTTAAAAGAAGAGAGTGCCATTAGCCCGCACATTGCACGAAGGACCTCCTGAAGCCCGGCTTCTCATACAGACGGATCCAGAAAGAAGGGCAACACGATGTACAAGAAAACCAAACAGTTATCGGTGTTCCTCGAGAACAAGCCGGGCGAGCTCTCTCGGTTGGCCAAGACGCTTGGGGACCATGATGTCAACATCCTTGCCATGTCGATCCAGGACCCGGCGGAGCACATTCAGGGCCTCTTTCGGGCCAGGGAGGTCACCCTGCGGAGAATCGCCTCGACGGCCAGCTATTCGGCGATCCTGAAAGAGGCCTCGCTTCTTACACTGATCCGGTTCGTGACTTCGGACCCGGATCCGAGCCTGAAGATCCTCAAGGAGGCCGACTACAACGTGACGGAAGCAGAGGTTATTCTCTCGGTATTGGAGCATCGCCCCGGGCGCCTTGCCGCTATCTCCGACTGCCTGGCGACAGAGGGGATCAACATAGACTATACCTACGGCTCGTCCCTGGAAGAGATGGACCGGGCGCTTTTTGTGTTCCATGTATCCGACATCAAGGCAGGAATGAAGGCCCTGAAGGCAATGAAAGATTTTTAGCTGTTAGCTGACCGCTAACACAAACCACCTACTGGCCAGAGGGGAAAAGATGCTGCCTCTCTCGACCGCTCTTTGCCTCGTCATCCCGCCGATTGTGATCCTTACGATCGCCATCCTGTACTTCTTCCGCAAGGAAGGGCCGAATTGATCCTTTTCGTCTTCCTCCTCTATCTCCTGGTCCTGGCATGCATCGGTATCTACTACACAAGGGCCAACCGTGGTCTGGAGGATTTCGTCCTCGGGGGCAGGAGGCTCGGCCCCTGGGTGACCGCCGTTTCTGCCGAGGCGTCGGACATGAGCGGCTGGCTTTTGATCGGCCTTCCTGCGGCCGCCTTTGCCGGTGGGTTTTCCATCCTTTGGGCGGTTGTCGGATGCGCGGCCGGAACCCTGTTCAACTGGGTGGTCATCGCGCCGCGGCTCCACAGGGCCGCTGAACGAGCCGGCGCCCTGACCATCCCGGATTTCCTCGAAGCACGTTTTTCCGGGCAGGGAGGCCTCCTCATCCGGATCGTGGCGGTTACCATCATCCTGGTCTTCTACGCAACCTATATTTCCGCCCAGTTCACGGCGGCAGGAAAGATCTTCGAGACGACCTTCTCCGAAGTCTCGACGCCCTGGGGAGCGGTGTCGGTCAATTACGTCCAGGGAATCCTGATCGGTTGCGGGGTGATCCTGTTCTACACGATTTCGGGCGGTTTCTTGGCCGTGGCCATGACCGACCTGGTCCAGGGCATGATCATGGCATTTTCCGTGGTTGTGATCCCGGCGGTAGGAATCTGGCAATTGGGAGGCCTGGACGGCCTGTGGAACGCCATGGCACATGCGAGGGAGGGGGAGATTCTGCTTCGGTTGGGAGGAGAACAGAAGGGGCTCGGCTTTCTGCTCGGCGTAGCGGCCGGGGGGCTTTCCTGGGGTTTGGGGTATCCGGGCCAGCCGCACATCCTCGTGCGATTCATGGCCATCAAGGAGGGCGGAAAGCTCAAGCTCGCGGCACTGATCTCGGTTTGCTGGGTCTTGGCCGCCCTTTACGGGGCCATGTTCGTCGGTTTCGTCGGCAGGGCCCTCCATCCCGGAGGCCTGGAGGATCCGGACAGTGTTTTCCCGCTGCTCGCGACCCATCTTCTGCCGGACTGGCTTGCCGGCATCATGATCGCAGCGGCCATCGCGGCTGTGATGTCTACCGTGGATTCCCAGATTCTGGTCGCCGTCTCCGCTGTTGTGAGCGACATTTACGGCAAGCTCCTGGGCGGTGATGTCCGTTCGTCCCGCGGGGTCTGGCTCGGCCGTCTTACCGGGGTCCTGCTCGGGGGTGCGGCCTTCCTGTTGGCCCTGCAACGCAGGGGCGTGTTCGAGCAGGTCTTCGACGCCTGGGGAGGTCTCGCCGCCGGGCTTGGCCCTGCCATCTGCTTCTCCCTGCTGTGGCCTCGTACGACCTACCAGGGGGTTCTCGGGGGCATGCTGGTCGGTGCAGCCCTTACGCAACTCTGGCCGGCCTTGGTCGAGTTCTTCCCGCACCCGGTCGTTACGGTCTGGCCGGGCGCCCTGATACCGAGCTTCGCCCTGTCGTGCTTGACCATTTGGGCCGTGAGTTGGCTCACCCGGGGCAATGAGGGATAGCCTGTACATGAGAAGGGTTTCTCCGGTTATTTTCAGGGGGTGTC
>JAQYVQ010000520.1 GCA_030145435.1 Syntrophobacteria bacterium
AATTGATCAAGCTCAGGTGGTCCCATATCGACCGGGATAACTGGTTCTTTCGGTTGCCAGCCGAGGTAACCAAGGAGGGCATGCCGAAGAGCGTTCCGATCAACAAGTATGTGAGGCAGATTCTGGATTCATTGCCACGACCCGTACATCATGATTTTGTTTTCACGTATCGAGGTAATCAGCTCGCCAACACTTTCAAGGAAGCCTTCAGGAGAGCTTGCGAAAGAGCAGAAATCCCTCACGGAACGAAGCAACCAGGTGGCCTCGTCTTTCGAGACATCCGTACCACGGTCAAGACGAATATGCTGCGCGCGGGGATAGATAAGGCTTTGAGGGATACGCTTTTCGGGCACGCCCTGAGGGGAATGGATGCCTACTACCTCAAGCCTACTGACGAGGACCTGAGAGAGGCTATGGATAGGTACACCGCTTGGCTGGAGAAGCACCTTGAGAAAGGCTCGGAAAAGGTTCCCCAAACGTTCCCCTGAACTGCCCTACTGCACTGATTTTACATCGTTTTCCATCCCGCTTATGATGCGGTTCCTACGGGGAAAGTTCTTGGCAAAAGGCTCGGTCCCTGGAAGGAATTCGGAAAGGAGCGCACCCCGATCGAGAACTCTCTCGAACACCTGCTTGTTTGCCTTCGGATAGACCACGTCCACGCCCGTTCCCAGCACAGCGAGGGTGCGGCCGTCACAGTCCAGGGCGGCCCAGTGGGCAGCCGCATCCACCCCCTTGGCCATTCCGCTCACGATGCTGAACCCGTGATCCACCAGCGCCCGGACAAGCCTGCCGCAGACGGAAACCCCATAGGCGCTCGCCTTTCGTGAGCCGATGACAGCGATGGCTCGTTCGTCTTCGGGCTCGATCCGTCCACGGACAAAGAGCACGGGCGGAGGGTCGGGTATTTCCCGGAGATTCCCGGGGTATTCCGCGTCTTCGAAAGACACGAGGCGCACCCCGGTCGCTTCCATGGAGGCGATTTCGTCTGCCCCGGACGAGTCGTCCCGCACAGAGATCAGCGCATGAAGGGTTTGAGGATGCAGGCCCGGAATCTGTCGCAATTTCCCTGGAGAGGCTTCGAGGATCGCCTCCGGTGAACGCAAGGATCGAAAGAGGGCCTGTGTTGGAAAACGGCCGCCGGAAAGGGCAACGCGTGCCAGCTTGAAACGGGCAGTCCCGGGGTTCAACGAGCTTGCTCTTCGACCGATTCTATTCCGTCCGTGCGCGGACACGATCGCCGGCGGAGAAGACGCAATGGCTGTTCGTCACGAGGGCCGTGGAGGTCTCCTTCTCCGCATGGATCACGACGACGACGGCCAGTCGTGTGTCCGGCAAGGTCAGTTTTCCGCTTCCGGAGGGGTTCTCCACCTTTCGGATCGGTTCCAGGACCCAGAAGGTGTCTCCCACCTGCACACCTTCCTCTACCCCCTTGTCGATGAAGACGACATCGTACTCGGACAGCAGCTCATCCGTCCTCAGCCCGGCAACGACCCAGCCGTCGAGCTCTCTCTTCGAAAGGTTCGAATAGATTTCCTTCGGAGGAGGGGCCGCCTTACGGATGAGGTCGCCGGCCTCGATGGCATATTGCGAAATGATGATTATCCCTCGCGCCACGCCGTCCTGGGGCTGCCCCCCGGCCCGGACGTAGCCCAGAATGCCGTACAGAGTGCCCATCTTCTTCTTCGTCTGCGGGTGCCGGATCTCCCTGAGTCCCCTCAACACCTGATACGGGCCCGTGTACGAGCCATCCGAGCCCTCCGGCAGCTGGAGGTAGACTTCGTCCCCCTGGGCAAGCAGAAACTTGTTGTCTCGTGCGGCAAGCACCCTGCCCGCCTTTCCTGCATCCTCGGCCGACACGAGCGCCGTGTCCGCTACCCTTCTGGATATGAACATGGTGGAGACATCGGGAAGGGCAGAGGGCGCGGGCCGCACCGCCGCCTGCTCGGGAGCCATGGCCGCATCCGCTAGATACCGCCCCGCCATCGATGCCAGATAGATCGGATCGCCAGGGTAGATCCAGTGCGGGTTCGCAATATGGGCGTTATGGCCCCAGACAGCGGGCCATAAATAGGGATCCTCGTAGAAGTGGTCGCTGATGTCCCAGAGTGTGTCACCTTCACGGACGATGTAATAGGCCTTTGTCTCGGACAGGGCCTCTTCCGCGATCACCTTCTCCAGGGCCACGATGCCGAACATGCAGAGGCAGAGGATGAATGCGGACGCCAGGGAAGAGAGAATCTTTCTTCTTTTCGGGTTCATTTTCGTACACCCTTTCTTTTTCTTATGATTTCTCTAGTCCGGTTCGAGCATGTTCCTTTCTACTTGTTCGGACAAAAGCACTGAATCCTGAACAGAAATATTAACAGAGAACGGTGCAGGGAAGAAACTAAGAATCTGCATCCATTTCTGTTTTATCCGTAAAGGCCCTTCCCGCGCAAGTATGCAAAACATGTGCCCATTTCGACATTTTCCAGTCCCCCGCACCGATCACCTTCCTGCATACCGACCCCTCGTGATCCAGGATATAGGTCTCCGGGAACCGAATCGTCCCGAATCGCCTTGCCAGCGAACCGCCCGGGTCCAGGTAGACGGGGATCTCGGCCCCCCACGATTTCAAGAAGTCCCCGATTCTCGCGGGCCGCTCGTTGTCCACGCAGACCGCGAGCAGGGCATACTGCCCCTTGTCGAGCCCCTCGACGAATCGCTGCAGCCCCGGCAATTCGACGAGACAGGGAGGGCACCAGGTCGCCCAGAAATGAAGAAAGACCACCTTGCCACGGAGTTCTCCGAGCGAGACTGAACCGCCCTTCAGGTCCTCCAGGACAAAATCCGGCGCCTTTTGGCCTACCTGCACGGGTGGAGTGCATTGGAGCAGCAGGAACGCCACCAGGATCCACCCGAGCCTCCGTCTCTTCTCGATTCGTCCAGCCCTTCGCGGGTCCTCGGCACGCCTCCACAGGGATGGCTTCGACATCCCTTTCCTTCCGGCTTCCGAGCCCTCACTTCTGTCCACCGACGCCCGTTTCATGCCCCTTCGGATCCGCATTGCATTCAACAGGAAAATCGGTTATGAATGCAACTGTTGGGAACCCTGCGGCCGGGATGAGCTGCCAGAAGGGAGGCTAGGCATTGACCGTTGCAAGATGGATGTCCCGCAACGTGATCACGATCAACCAGGGCGATCCCGTGTCGCTTGCCTTCGAACTCCTGCTTACAAACGACATCCGCCATCTTCCTGTCCTTTCCCGGAAGAAACTCGTCGGCATCATCACCGATCGCGACCTGCACGAGGCCTTGGTTCCCTCGGACCCCAACCACACGCACCGAAGCATGTATCATACCGTGAAAAATATCAAGGCGAAAGAGATCATGACGCCGAACCCGATCACGATTGGGCCGGACGCACCCGTGGATCATGCCGCACAGATCTTTTTCGACCGGAAGATCGACTGTCTGCCGGTGAAGGATGCGAAGGGAAAGCTCGTCGGAATCCTGACATCGACCGACATTCTCGAGGCCTTCCTGGAACTCAGGGAAATCCTGAGCGGAATACAAAAGATCGACATCGTCATGGATGTGAAAGAGTATGAAGATGTCCTGAAGATTCTGCATAACCGGAAGGTCTCGGTCGTCAGCGCAGGAATCACGCCCCACAACGACCTGAAACGAACCGTTCTTTCCTTTCGCGTGAGGGATGCGGACCCGGAGAGACTGCGGTCGATCCTGCGAAAGAAGGGCTACTCGGTCCTCCCCGAGAATTGACCCCCTGGCAAGAGACGCTCGATAGGAACGGGAACCTTGACAGGACCTCCTGTTTTCATGTAACTGACCGAATAGACGGACTGTCAGGCAAGCAATGGAAGGAGGGGAGACGAGCAATGGAAGGAGGGATCAAGCCCATGGAATTCCCGAAGTGCCAGAAGTGCAATCAAGGCGTCCTTATCCCGCTGTCTGATTTCGGACAGGATGGTGCCCCGATCATGTACAAGGCCTGGGTTTGTACAGATCCCGAGTGCGGCTTCCATATAAGGATAGATCGAGGAGAAATCAGCATCGGAAAGTCGATCCGGCCTTCAACGCGCTAGCGA
>JAQYVQ010000592.1 GCA_030145435.1 Syntrophobacteria bacterium
GCTCCCATGTGGTCCGCGTGGGTGTGGGAAATGATCGCCGTATGAACATCCTCGACGTTCAACCCCTCTTGCTCGAAAAGGGTGAGGGTCTGCCGGATGTTCTCCTCACCGCCCCCTCCAACCTCCAGGCAGATCAGCCCTTCTGAGTCGCGGATCACCACGAGGCTCGACGAATCCACGATCCCCTTCTTCTCGACCTGCAGGAAGTGCAGGCCTCTTCTAAGCTCCATGTTCTGCTTCCTCGTGCGTTGTCTTGAAACGCAGAGGATAGAGGAAGAGGTCCCGGCCGGTCAAATCTTTTCCCAGGCACTGTTTTCCCGGGCGCTGGACGGAAAAGAGTAAGGTGAGGTAGACTGCCGACTTTCAGCGACCGCAGGTCTTCGATCGTAACTCGATACGGTTTCGGAGAAGGGTGCCCCATGAACGTTGACTCGATGATGCAATCCTTCAGCCGGGGGATCATCCGATATCGATGGGTGTCGTTGGTCCTCATCCTTCTGATAACCGCGGCGCTCGTATACGCCGCGAAGGGCCTGGTCGTAGACAACGACTTTGACAACTGGCTGCCCGAGAATGACCGGGTGTCCAAACTCTATCGCATGGTGGACGAGCAGTTCTCGTCCAACGCCCTCGTCTTCGTGGTCCTCGATTGTACCGAGCGAGGGGTTTTCGACCCCGCATCTCTCCGCCTCGTCCAGCGATTGACCGATGAGCTGGAAGCTATCGACGAGTTGTTCAACGTATCCAGTCTCACGAACATTATCGACATCCGGAAGACGGATTTCGGGGTCGAGGTGGGAGACCTGATTCCGGAGATCCCTGAATCCACAGAGGACCTGGACGCACTGAAGGCGTATGTGCTCTCCAAAGAGATGTACGTCAATTCCCTGGTCTCGGAGGATGCAGCGTACACGGTCATCGTAACAAACATAGAGGGCAACGCCGATGAGGTGGTCGCCGCAGCCAAGGTGATCGGGACCGTCGAGAAGGTGGCCGGGGACCATCCCTACTATTTCGGCGGAGAGGCAGCGCTCCACCTGTATGCCGACAAGTACATGAACCAGGATCTTGCCACTCTGACCCCGGTCATGCTCGTCGTGATGATCGTCATTCTCGCCGTGAGCTTTCGACGATTCTGGGGTGTGGTTCTCCCCCTGGCCCTGGTCGTTCTTGGCATCCTGTGGACCTTCGGGCTCCAGGTCCGGTTCGGAATCCCGGCCACCGTATTCACACCGGCAGTCATTGTGCTCCTGATTGCCATGGGGGCCGACTATTCGGTCCACATCTACAACCACTATATGCGCCGCGGAGATATCCAGGTCTCCACCGCCCAGATCACGCTGCCCGTCGTCATGAGCGGGGTAACCACAATCGCCGGGCTTCTGACCTTTGGCGTGACCCGGATCGACCTGCTGCGGTTCTTCGGTCTCGTCCTTGCCCTCGGGCTTGGCGCAGCGTGCCTGCTCTCGATCGTGTTGCTCCCGATCTGCATTCACCTGTTCCGGGCCAAGCCGGACCCGGTCGATAACGGGGAAGACGGACAAGAGCACATCCTCTCCAGGACGCTGATCCGGATGGGTGTTTGGGTACATGGCCACGCCAAGACAACGATAGCCGTCACCTTGATCGGACTGATCGTCATGGGATTCGGCATCTTTCGTATCACCACGAACGTGGATTTTGCAGAGCTGATGCCCGAGGATTCGCCGCCTCGCCTCGGGCTCAATACGCTTCGGGATCACTTCAGCGGCGCCTACCCGATCAGCCTCTACTTCCGGGGGGACATGGAAGACCCGGCCCTGATGCAGATGCAGGACTACCTCGAGAACTACCTGCGATCTTACGATCTGATTTCCGCGTTCACGTCCATCAACGGGCTGATCGCCGAAGAGAACTGGCTGATGAACGGTGTCTTTGCCGTCCCGGAGACGAGGGAGGGGATCGCCAACCTTTGGCTCCTGCTCGAGGGAGAAGAGCTGCTCAGAACCTTTGTGGACGCGGACCGGCGTCAAAGCCTGGTCACCGCCCTGGTCAAGAGGAGCGAGTCGGACGTGATGAGGAGCCACTCGCGGGCTGTCTGGGATTTCCTCGACAGCCACGTCTCGGATCAGGTTGTGGAAATCGATCCGGCCCGGTTGTCTCCGGAAGGCCTGCGCGCACTGCGAAGGGCGCAAATGAGTGAGGCTGCGCGTCAGCTCGCCTGGCTGGCCCAATGTTACGACAAACCGCGATTGTACGATGCGGATCTCTTCCTCAAAGGCCTCGAGGAAGGATTCCCGGAGGTCGACCGAAGCCTCGCTCTCGAGCCCGTGTGGGAGGTGAGCCGGACCTACCTCGAAGAGGAAACCGTGGAGATTCTGCCGCCAGAGCTCATCGACCGGCTCCTGGCCATCCTGAAAGGCAACGATCAAAGACTAAGCGCGCCCGAACTCGCTGGTCAGCTTGCACGGGTCATCGCAGGAAGCAAGGTCATGAACGCCGAGGATGCCGCGTCCACGGCCACCGGGGTGCTGAACCGGGCGGCTTCCGCCCTTCGCCTCCAACGCGCCTCTTCCCTGCGGGCATCGATGGCGCCTCTGGTTTCTCCCGATCTGGCGGAACACAAGGATTTCCGGAAGCGGGCCGACGGAGTCTTGTGGAGGCTCTGGACGAAACGTCCTGTCTTCTTCAGCTCCCGAATCGAGTCCTTTCCCGAGATCGACCGGTCTGCAATGGTCACGAAACCGGTCCGGGTCGACCAGACCGGTATGGCAGACCTGATTCGACGCTTCGACGATCTGATCTACTTGAGCCAGTTCCAGAGCATGATCCTGGCATCCCTGATCGTCCTTGCCCTGGTGTCTCTGACCCAGCGCTCGTTTCGAAGAGGGCTCATCTCCCTGGCCAGTGTGCTCGTGCCCATGGTGTTCATCATGGGACTGATGGGCTGGACAAGAATCCCGCTCGATTTCGGAACCGCTCTTTTCGGCGCCCTGATCATCGGGCTCGGCGTGGACGGCTCGATCCACTTCCTGCATCACTACCATGACCTGCAGCGAAGGGGGATTCACGGCGAGGAAGCAATCCGGAGAAGCATGGGGCACGTGGGCAAGGCCATCGTAACGGCCAATGCCACCACCTGCTGCGGGTTCCTCGTGCTCATGTTCTCGAATACGGCCATGCTGAGGAACTTCGCGATCGTGAACGCCCTGGCCATTTCCCTGGTGACCCTCTCCCTGCTGACCTTCATGCCTGCTCTGGTCACCCTCTTCCAC
>JAQYVQ010000625.1 GCA_030145435.1 Syntrophobacteria bacterium
TGTGGGCAGGGTTATTGAAAAACCGGGGGTGAAGAACGGGCAGATCGAGATTCGGTCGTACATGACCCTGAGCCTGACCATCGACCACCGGGTGGTGGACGGTGCCCCCGGCGGCGAGTTCCTGCAGTCCCTGGCCCGGCATCTGGAACAACCGGCCTTGCTGAATGCGTAGTGATGACCGGAGAAGGAACTAAGAAGAGGGAGGAGGCTCATCGATGCATGATGTAATCGTTATCGGATGTGGACCGGGTGGCTATGCCTCTGCGATTCGTGCGTCCCAGCTCGGAGGAAAGGTTGCGGTGATCGAGGCGGCCGATATTGGAGGCACATGTGTCAATCGCGGATGTGTTCCCGCCAAGGTCTGGCACAAGGCGGCGTCGATCCTCCAGTCGATTCGAAAGGGGGCGGACTTCGGTATCGAAGCGGCGGAGCCCAAGCTCAACCTGAAGACCATCGTGGAGCGAAAGAACGGGGTGTCGGGCGAGATCCGGATGGGGATGGAGGGCCTCCTGGCAAACAACGGCGTCGAACTGATCCGGGGCCGGGCCGTTTTCAAGGGACCGCAGGCGGTCGAGGTGGAGGGGAACACCCTGGAGGCGAAGAAGTTCATCATCGCGAGCGGCAGTTCTCTTGCGTTCCCGGAAGTGCCGGGGCTGAAGGACGCCGCCATGACCACCGACGATCTGCTCGAGATGACCAAGGCCCCTGCGTCGATCCTGATATTCCGGGCCGATTTTGTCGAAGTAGAGATGGCAAACATTCTGAACACATTTGGGTGCAAGGTCGTCCTCGCAACCGATGCCTCCAGAATCCTGGCCCGGGAAGACCACGACACGAGCCAGCGGGTTGCACAGGCCTTGCGGGAGCAGGGCGTGGAGGTCATAACGCGCGCCACTCTCGAGTCGGTCAAGAAGAAGAAGGGTGGCTTTGCCTGTCAGCTCGCCGGACCGAAAGAGCGGACCGTGGAGGTCGCCCAGGTCCTGGTTTCATCGCGAAGGCCGAACACTGCCGAAATCGGGCTGGACAAGCTGGGCATGAAAATCAACGATGACGGCAGTATTCAAGTCAACGACTGCCTGGAAACATCGGTCGGAGGCATATACGCGATCGGGGACTGCACCGGGGGCTGGATGTTGAGCCATTCGTCTTCCTCCATGGCGGTCACGGCCGCGGAGAATGCCATGGGACAGAAAGGAAAGTATCCGTTCCACCTGATCCCCAGAGGGAGCTGGACCTCGCCGGAGGTCGGCTCGGTCGGGCTGTCCGAGGAAGAGGCGGAGAAGCAGGGCTTGGAGATCGAGATCGGGATCTTCCCTTTTTCGATCAACGGCCTGGCAGCATGCAGAAACGAAGTGGACGGCGCGGTCAAGATCGTTTCCGAGGCGAAGTACGGGGAGATCCTTGGCGTGCACATCGTGGGAGGCGGGGCCACCGAACTCGTTGGTGAGGCGGTTCTGGCCATGCAACTCGAGTGCACGGCCCGCGAGTTTGCCCGGAGCATCCGGATCCATCCCACCTTTTCCGAAGCCGTGGTGGATGCTGCAAGGGACGCTGAGAAGTGGGCCTTGTATCTACCCAGACGGTAGCGAATGGTCAAAGGTTCGAGCACAACCCCCGAGACCCTCGAAATCCAGGACTGGGGGAATGTGGAGTACGAGGAGGCCCTCCGCCGGCAGCGGGCCATGGCCGAAGAGCGGATTGCCGACAAAGTCCCGGACCGCCTGGTTCTCGTGGAACACCCCCCTGTTGTTACGATCGGCCGAAGCGGGAGTGAGGCGGATCTTCGCCTTCCCGAAGAGACGC
>JAQYVQ010000647.1 GCA_030145435.1 Syntrophobacteria bacterium
TTCGAGATTACCGAAGAGATGCTCAGGTACTTCATCCTCCAGGCACATCAGCGGAGCACGCTGGCGCGGCCTCGGATGATCATCTGTGTCCCCTTCGGGGCCACGGATGTCGAACGGCGGGCCCTCCGGGAATCCGCCCTCTCGGCCGGGGCGCGCGAGGTCTATCTGATCGAGGAACCGCTGGCGGCGGCGATAGGCGCAGGCCTGCCGATTTCCGAACCGGGGGGGAACCTCGTCCTGGATATCGGGGGCGGCACCACGGAGGTGGCCGTCATCTCTTTGTCCGGGATCGTGGACACCCACTGTGTGCAGGCAGCGGGCGACACGTTCAACGAGGCGATCCTGCAGTACGTGAAACGGAAGTACAACCTGTTCATCGGAGAAAACACGGCCGAACTCGTAAAGATAAGGCTTGCTTCAGCGTGGCATATGGACGAATCCAAGGTCATGGAGGTCAAGGGGCGTGATTTGATCATGGGTCTGCCACGTCGGGTCCTCTTGCGCTCGGGCGAAGTGCGCGAGGCGATCCAGGAGACCCTGAACGAGATCGTCGATGCCGTCAAGGTCATGCTGGAAAGAACCCCGCCTGAACTGACGGTGGACATCATGGATCGGGGAATCACCCTCACCGGTGGAGGCGCCTTGCTGTCCCAGTTGGACATCCTCCTGCACAACGAGACGGGGTTGCCCGTTCATATCGCCAAAGACCCTGTTGCCTGCGTGGCTCTTGGCTCCGGAAAGGCGCTGCAAGAACTTTCCCTGCTGAGGAAGGTGGCGGTGGAAGGTTGAGACAATAGCCGGGCAGTCTTTCTCCAAGCGGCCGAATATGGCCCGAAGCCTGTCCCCGCGGGGAATGAGATGCGAAAAGGTGAAGTTATTTCTGCGCGAGCCCCAAGGGTGCGAGGCAGGGCATCGAGCAACGAGAACAACCCTGCTACTGACGGATGATGGGGAAGGTCTTCACATTACTCGAAAGGCATTGGTACTCGGCCCTCTTCCTGGTACTGTTGGGCGGTGCGGTTGCCATGCTGTTTTCGCGGGCGGAGAAGCAGCCCGAGTCGCATTCCCTCCAAAGGGGCCTCCTGGAACTCTCCGGACCTTTTCAAAAAGGCATGACCAAGGGCGTCGGCTTCTTCGAAGGCCTCTGGCAGCGGTATGTGTATCTCGTCGAGCTCGAGGACGAGAACCGGCTGTTGCTCGAACTCATCGAGGAGATGAAGCGGGAGAGGATCCAGCTGCTGGAATTCCAGGGGGAAAACGATCGTCTCCGGTCGCTGCTGGGTTTCAAACAGGACTTCCAGAAGCCCCTGCTTCCCGCTGAGATTATCGCGAAAGACCTGAGTGGATGGTTTCAAACCGCTGTCATCGACCGGGGGACGAGGGACGGCATCGAAGAAGGCATGGCCGTCGTCTCCGTACAGGGCATCGTGGGTCAGGTCATGGAAAGCTCCAGAGGCTTCTCCCGTGTGCTGTTGATCACAGACCCGAACAACGCAGTGGCAGGGCTGATTCAGCGGTCGCGGGCGCGGGGCATCGTCGTGGGCAACGGGCATCAATTGTGTCGTCTCAAGTACCTGCACCGGTCTGAGGACGTGAAGACGGGCGACCTCGTTCTCGCGTCGGGTCTGGACGGGGTCTATCCCAAAGGCGTGCTCATCGGAACGATCCTCAAGGCGGAGACAAAGGACCCCGAGCTCTTCCAGCGGGTCGCCATCAAGCCATCGGTGGACTTTCGCAGGCTCGAAGAGGTCGTGGTCCTCTGCGAGAAGCGAGACCTGGAGGAAACGGTTCGGCCATGAGCTATGTGATTGTCCTCCTTCTTGGTGTGGTGGCGGCTCTCCTGCAGAGCACGTTGCTTCGAGCCCTGTTCCCCCAGAGCTTCGTCCCGGATATCCTCCTGCTGCTCGTTCTCTACGGAAGTCTTCTGTTTCCCTTTGGGAAGGGCCTCCTTCTCTCCTTCGCGCTGGGCCTGCTCTCCGATCTGTTCTCCGGGGCGCCTGAAGGCCTGAACGCCCTGTTCTCGATCACCCTCTTCGTGATGAGCAAGTCAATCCAGGCGCGCGTGTTCATGAAGGGATTCCGGGCGATATGGGGCCTTACGATTCTGGCCTTCGTCCTCAAGGTCCCCTATTACGCCCTGTTGTCCGTCCTGTTCGGACTCCACTTTCCCACAGCCGCAGATGGGGTGCTCATCTGGGTGGGCGAGTTCGTTTCCAGCCTTTTCCTGATGCCCGTGCTCTTCTATGTGGTCTCGAAGGCCCTCGGGCTTCAGGGAGGATGGTTCCTCGAGCACCAGGGGTCGAGTCCCGCATGAAACGACTCAGCAACAACCCCACGATGGACCACCGACGCTCTTTTCTGGCTTGCAGCTTCTGTTTCGTCGCCGCCTTTGCGATCCTCCTGGTCCGCCTCGCGTACTTTCAACTATGGAGCGGGGAAGCCTTCCGGAATCTCTCGGAGAACAACCGAATCCGAGTCACCGAGATCCACGCACCCCGCGGCAGGATTCTGGACGCGAACCACGAGATCCTCGTGGACAATCGCCCCTGCTTCGATGTGACGGTGATCCCGGAGGAGGTGCAGGACTACACATCCCTGGGTGAGACGTTGGCACGCCTCTCCCCCCTGCCTCCCGAGGTTCTCAATGAGAAACTTGCAGCGATCCGGAAGGGTGTCCCGTTTCGTTCCTACGTTCTTTGGAAGGACGCATCCTGGGACACGGTAGCGTACCTGGAGGCGAACCGTCTTCGCATCCCCGGTGTGATGATTCAGGTCACGCAGGCACGAGACTACCTCGTGCAAGGTCTTTTCGCGCACTCGATCGGGTACATGGGAGAGATCAGCCCGAAGGAGCTCAAACGGGCCCACAGGCGCGAGTATCGAATTGGCGATTGGATCGGCAAGGTCGGGATCGAGAAGGTTTGGGAAGAGCAACTGCGGGGGAAAAAGGGCGGGCTGCAGGTGGAGGCGGATGCGCGGGGTCGACAGATCTCGCTCGTCAAGAGAAAAGAGCCGACCCCTGGGAAGAACCTGGTCCTCAGCCTTGAACGGAGGCTCCAGCAGAGGGCCCGGCAAGCCTTTGGGGACGCAACGGGAGTGGCCATCGCCGCAGACCCAAGGGACGGACGGGTGTTGTGTTACCTGAACCTTCCTTCCTATGACCCGAACAGCTTCGTGGGAGGCATATCAAGGGATGAATGGGACTCCATCCGTATGAACCCTTTGTACCCTCTCACGAACAGGGGGATCCAGGGGCTCTATCCCCCCGGCAGTATTTTCAAGATCGTTCTCGCAATCGCCGCCCTGGAAGAGGGGATCATCACTCCCCAGGAGAAGCTATTCTGCAGCGGCAGGTATCGTCTCGGCACCCGTGACTTTCGATGTTGGAGGAAGGCCGGGCACGGTTCGATGGACCTGCATCAGGCGATCGTCCAGTCCTGCGACGTCTATTTCTACCAGTTGGGGCAACGTCTCGGTATCGAGCGCATTCAGTCGTATGCGAAGCGGTTCGGCCTAGGGCAGATAACGGGGATCGGGCTGGATGGGGAGAAATCGGGTCTGGTTCCCTCCCCGGAGTGGAAACGAAAACGTTTCGGAGAACCCTGGTACGAAGGAGAAACTCTCATCGTCTCGATCGGTCAGGGGGCCCTGCTGGTCACTCCGATCCAGGTTGTCAGTTTGCTCTCGGCCGTGACGAACGGGGGCACCCTGTTCGCGCCGAGGCTCGTCGAGAAGGTCGAATCCACGGACGGCAAGGTGTTCGTCGAGAGCTCTTCCGCACGCGGCGCCCCCGTCAACTTTTCCAGCCGCACGGCCACGATCGTCCAAGAGGCGCTCCGCGACGTGGTGGCCTCGGAAAAGGGAACCGGGAAGAGGGCAAGGATGGAAGGTGTGGCGGTGGCCGGCAAGACCGGAACGGCACAGGTCGTCCGCATGGACGACCAGAGGACTCCGGGGGATGAAATCCCGCTGAAAGAGAGGGACCACGCATGGTTTGCATGCTATGCGCCCGCAGAGTCCCCCGAAATCGTCGTCGTCGTGCTGGTGGAGCACGGGGGGCACGGCGGAGAGACTGCGGCGCCCATCGCCCGGGAGATCCTGGAAGAGTATTTTCGTTCGGACCAGCCGGACGAGACCCTTTCCGCATCCCCTGCTTCGGAAGTGGACGGTTGAAGGACCATGGAAAAGCTCAAGACAAGCCGTTTCACCTCGTTTGACATCTCCCTCGTGGCCGCACTGTTTGCGATCGGCCTCCTCGGCATCCTCACCCTCTACAGCGCCATGCAGGGGAGCGCCCCGGGGAGCAGCATGCCACCGCACCAGAAACAGCTCATCTGGTGGGGCCTGGGATTGATGGGCATACTCATCGTCATCCTGATCGACTACCGCCATATGGAACACTACGCTTACGCGATCTATGCCTGTTCCCTCTTGCTTCTCGTGTACGTCCTGGTCATGGGACGCTCCATCTCCGGAGCGAAACGCTGGATCGAACTCGGACCGCTCTCGTTCCAGCCGTCCGAGCTGATCAAGATCACCATGACCCTGGCGCTCGCCAAGTACTTCCATCATCGTGCAAAGCAGGGTCGGTACAACCTCTTCGAGTTGGTCGTTCCCTTCCTGATCTTCCTCGTGCCCTTTGTCCTCGTCCTCCTCGAACCGGACCTGGGAACCGCCATCGTTCTTCTTCTGGTCTTCTTCTCCATCGTCCTGTTCTTCGGCCTTAGCCAGGGCTCCATCATCGTTCTCGCCATCGGGGGCCTGGCGAGCCTTCCCCTGGGCTGGTTCAACCTGAAGGACTACCAGAAAGAGCGGGTCATGACCTTCCTCAACCCGGCCGAAGACCCCCTGGGGCGGGGATACCACATCATTCAATCGAAGATCGCCATCGGGTCCGGTGGGTTCTGGGGAAAGGGGTTTCTTCACGGAACGCAGACGCGGCTCCGCTTCCTGCCGGAGCAGCACACGGACTTCATCTTCTCCGCTTTCGCGGAGCAGTGGGGATTCTTGGGGTGTTTTCTCCTGCTGGCCGGCTATTTACTGGTGATCTTCTGGGCCTTCAACATCAGCAGCCGCGCCAAGAACACGTTCGGCATGGTCGTAGCCCTGGGCATCACCTTCTTGTTCTTCTGGCATGTCATCATCAACATCGGAATGTGCCTGGGCCTGCTTCCGGTCGTCGGGATCCCCCTGCCCCTGTTCAGCTACGGGGGCTCGTTCCTCCTGGTGATGCTCCTGGGGGTCGGGCTGCTCCTGAATATCTACATACGACGGTTCATCTTCTAGGCTGGGTCCTCCTCAGGATCCAAAAGCCTTTTCGAGCAGGTTCACCACTTGCGCCTTGGGGACGGCACCGATGATCTGGTCGACGAGTTCACCGTTCTTGAAGAGCAACAGCGCCGGAATTCCCCGAACGCCGTACCGGGCCGGCGTGTTGACGTTATCGTCCACGTTCATCTTGGCCACTCTTGCCCGATCCTTGTACTCTTCGGCAATCTCCTCTACGATTGGACCTATGATCCGGCAAGGCCCACACCAGGCAGCCCAGAAATCCACCAGGGCCGGCAAGGGGCACTCCAGGATTTCTTGCTCGAAGTTGGCATCCGTGACTTCCGATACGTGTTCCGACATGGGTTCTCCTTTTTTCTCCCTGTTGCCTGGCCGCGTCACATGGTGGCCATTTAAGGAAAAGGACCCGGAATTGTCAATGCGAAAAGCGAGTTTCTTGCACGAACGTCAGGGCCTCCCCCTGTGAAAGGGTTTGTGACGGAAAGGGACCGATCCATGGCAAAAAGAGACCCGGAGAGCATCCGGAGAATTCAAGCGAGCGTTCAGGAGTCGCTCGAGACCCAGGAGAGGTTCTTTGCCGAGCACCTGGACACGCTGACCGAGGCCTTTGAGGAGGTCGTCCGCGTTCTTCGGAAAGGGGGAAAGCTGTTGATCATCGGCAACGGGGGAAGTGCAGCGGACGCACAACACCTGGCGGCCGAATTCGTGAACCGCTATCGGGTGGATCGCCCTGCCCTGCCCGCGATCGCCCTGACGACCGACACCTCCACCTTGACATCCATCGGAAACGATTCAGACTTCCGCTACGTGTTCTCGCGCCAGATCGAAGCGCTGGGAAAGAGCGAAGACCTCCTTCTGGCCATCACCACGAGCGGAAACTCTGAAAACGTGCTGGAAGGGCTCCGACAGGCAAAGGCGATGGGGATCCGAACGCTGGCCCTGGCCGGGGGCGGCGGTGGACGTGCAAGGGAGCTGGCGGATTTCACGATTTGTGTGTCCGTCTCCGACCAGACGCCCCGCATACAGGAAACCCTTCTCCTCGTGGAGCATCTTCTGTGTGAATGGATCGAGTGGGCCCTCTTCCCATCCCTGAACGAACCCAATCCGGGAGAAGACGACGAGAGCAAGATATGAGCAAGAAGAAACCTGACCCGTCAGAGCTACGGACCCTTTCGGTGAAGGACCGCTTCTCCAAGGTATCGGTGGAGGACTTCGCCTCTCCCCTGACATCGGGCATGCAAGTTCGGGATTTCCTGGATGCCTTGCCCGGGCTTCTGGCCGGCCGGGACCTCCGGGAAGTGGCCGAGCGGATCGCAAAGGCAGCGAGGGAACAGAAGCCGATCATCGTGGGGATGGGCGCGCACGTCATCAAGGTCGGACTCGCCCCGGTGCTGGTTTCCTGGATGGAAAGGGGAATCATCACGGGACTCGTCATGAACGGGGCCGGGGTTATCCACGACGCGGAAATCGCCCTCTGGGGCAAGACATCCGAGGATGTGGGCCCGGCCCTGGACGAAGGGATGTTCGGCGTGGCCGAAGAGACCGCCGGGCTGATCAACCAGGCCCTTTCCGAGGGGAGCAAGGAGGGTAAGGGGTTCGGCGAGGCCGTGGCGCAGCGTCTCGCCGAGAGCGATCCCCCTTACGCGGACCTGAGCCTTCTCTGTCAGGCACACCGAAGAGGCCTGCCGGTTACGGTCCATGTGGCGATCGGGACCGATATCATCCACATGCATCCCCTCGCAGACGGAGCTGCCATCGGGGAGGCATCCCTCCGGGATTTTCATCGGCTCGCCTCGCAAATTGCACGCCTGGAGGGGGGCGCATACCTGAATGTCGGATCGGCGGTCGTGCTGCCCGAGGTCTTCATGAAGGCCCTGAACCTGGCCCGCAATCAGGGGAACAGGATCGAGGAGTTCACCACGGTCGACATGGACTTCATCAAGCATTACCGCCCTTCGGTCAACGTCGTCGACAGGCCTGTGCGGATGGGGGGACGAGGCTATCAGTTGATCGGGCACCATGAGCTGAACCTGCCCCTCCTCGCGGTGGCCGTGCTGGAAAGGCTTGCCGCCCGTCCCGAAGAGTCCGAACAGGCATGAACGACAAGCTGCTCGACATCTACCGGATCCTCTTCGATCACTACGGGCCAAGGGAATGGTGGCCTGCAGAGACCCCCTTCGAGGTCCTAGTCGGCGCCATCCTGACCCAGAACACGGCCTGGAGAAACGTGGAGAAGGCGATCGCAAACCTGAAACAACTCGGACCGCTGACACCCGAGGCCCTCTTCCACCTCCCGGAGGAGACGCTCGCCGAAGCGATCCGGCCTTCCGGGTATTACCGACGGAAAGGGAAGAGGCTTCGAAATTTTCTCGGCATGCTCTCCGACCGGTTCGAGTGCCGGATCGAAGCATTGTTCGACCTGCCCACGGAGACCCTCAGGGAGGAATTGCTCGCCCTCTCCGGGATCGGCCCGGAGACAGCGGACAGCATCCTCTTGTATGCAGCCGGGCGACCCGTCTTCGTGATCGACACGTACACCATACGCATTCTGTCACGGCACGAATTGCTTCCGGAGGAGACTTCCTATGCCGAGGCCCAGCAGTGGGTCACGGATCACCTGCCGGAGGACGTACAACTCTTCAATGAGTTCCACGCGCTCCTGGTGAACGTGGGAAAGGATTTCTGCCGCCCCCGACCCAAATGTCCGGGCTGTCCCCTGGAGGGGTTCTGATGGATCGAGTGGAACCGACCCCGGCGATCATCACGTTGACCACGGATTTCGGACTCCAGGATGCCTACGTCGGATCGATGAAGGGCGTAATCCTCTCGATCCATCCGCACGTACGGATCGTCGACATCACACACGAGCTGCCTGCCCACCGGATCCTTCCGGCAGCTTACCTTCTTCGGGAAGCGTGCCCGCGGTTCCCACCGGGAACCGTCCACGTGGCGGTCGTTGATCCGGGAGTCGGGGGACAGAGAACCCCGCTGCTGCTCAAGATCGACGACCGGTTCTACGTAGGGCCCGACAACGGCATGTTCGGCCTCCTCATGGCTGACCTCCCGTTGCAGGGGGCCTGGAGGCTGGAAAGACGAGAGCACTTCCTGCACCCTGTAAGCAACACCTTTCACGGCAGGGACGTTTTCGCACCGGTTGCTGCGCACCTGGCTGCAGGCACCCCCCCGGACGCGTTCGGTCCGGCCGCTGCGGATCCGTCGAGCCTCTCCTTGCCCGCGCATCATGAGGAGACCGGGACATTGAGAGGCCAGGTCGTGTGGATCGACCGCTTCGGCAACTGCATTACCAACCTGACCGACAAGGTCGTCTCCCGATGGGCACGGGGAGCTTCCTTCACCGTGCACACAGCATCCAAGAAGATTGCGGGGATCTCAACATCCTATGAATCGACTCCCGAGGGAGAGGCGCTGTCTCTCGTCAACAGCATGGGGTACCTGGAGGTCGCCTGCAATCAGGCCCGGGCCGACCGTGCCCTGGGCCTACGAGAAGGGGATCCTGTGGTTCTCGAGAGGGTCCCCACGGGCGACGGGAGATCATGAAACCAGATCCTTCACCCCTACGTGATGACAGATCGCCAGGCACCGGGATAAGCGATATGCCTTCCACACCGCCACCCTCCCCGCCGCCACCGTATGCGACTGCCCGGCCTCCAAGACTCCGCACGAACGTGTTGCTCTTTCTTGCGACGGTGTTTTCCACGATCATCGCGGGGGCCTTGCAGGCAAGGGGAGCGGAGGCGTTCACTTCCCTTGAGAGCGTGCTCACCGGCGTCCCGTTCTCGGCCGCTCTCCTCGGAATCCTCCTGGCCCACGAAATGGGCCACTATTTCACCTCACGCCACTATGGGGTGCCGGCCAGTCTGCCCTACTTCATCCCGGTCCCAACGATTATCGGGACCATGGGCGCCGTCATCCGGATGCGCGCCGTGATCCGGGACCGCAGGATCCTGTTCGACATCGGCATCGCGGGCCCCCTGGCAGGCCTCCTGGTGGCCGTACCCGCCACCCTGATCGGCCTGAACCTCTCGGAGGTAATCGAGGCCGGCTCTACCCGAGGGGGCATCGAACTGGGTGATTCTCTGCTCTTCATGGCGCTCACAAGGTGGGTCTTCGGCCCTCTGGGGGAATCGCAGACGGTTCTCCTTCATCCGGTTGCCTTCGCAGGCTGGCTCGGGTTCTTCCTGACCTCCCTCAACCTGCTTCCCATGGGTCAGCTCGACGGGGGGCATGTAACCTACGGGATCCTCGGGCCCCGCCATCGCATAGTTTCTCGAAGCGTGTTCATCGCCATTTTGCTGTGGGGCGTCCACGGAGTCTTCACCGAAATCAACCCGATGGGCTGGCTGTGGGCGTTCGCATTCTGCTGGGTGGCTGTGCGCTTGGCCTTTTCGACCCAGGGAAGTCCTCTGTTGAGGTCCTTCGCGGTGTTCCTAGGACTCGTGGGGGTCTTTGGGAATATGGTGCCCAGCACCACCGTGTGGGTGGTCTGGGCCGTCCTCATGTGTTTCCTCCGGCTCGATCACCCACCCACCCGGGACATCTCCGTCCCGCTGGACCCAGGGAGAAAGCTCCTGGGCTGGATCGGCCTGATCGTATTCCTCCTGACCTTCATCCCGCAGCCGTTTAAGGAAATCCTTCCCTAGATGCCCAGATCCCTTTCGTGCCCGTGTGCGTGTGCGTGCCCGTGCCCGACAAGCTGTTAGCTTTTAGCCCACCCCTCCCCTCCGTTCGAGGACGAGAGCAAGACAGTCCTGGTTGGGCTATGGCTGGGAGCTAATAGCTGACGGCTAATGGCTAACAGCCAATTTTACTTCTTAGCCGCTTTCTTCCGAGTAGCCGGCTTCTTCTTCGGAGCAGCCTTGGTCTTCTTCGGGGCAGCCTTCGGGCTCTTCGGTACGCCCGCCTTGCGCAGATTGATAATATCCTTCTGAAGCTTCTTCAGGTCCTTGGCAACCGTCTCCAGTTCCTTGCGCGTGGCCAGGTTAAGTCGCCCGATCCCCTTTCGGACCTGTTCTTCCAGATTTCCCCGGAGCTGCTTCGCCATGGAATCAAGATCCTCTCTTGTGGGAACATTCAACCCCTCGAGGACCTTTTCTGCACTCTCCTCGATCGATTGGTTCAGCTGGTTCACAAAGGCCCGGGCATCTCGACTAAGATCCTCGATCGCCTTCGTGCTCGCGTCGATCCCGTGTTTCTCCAGCGTCCCAGCCAGCCCTTTTACGAGCTTCTCCCCCTCGGCTTCGATTTTGCTCAGCGAACGCCAGGAGTCCTCAAGGCCCCCCCGAATCCTGTTAGAAATCCCCATCTTCGCTTCTCCTTTGTCTTTCTTGCTCATTTCTCGGTCCCTCCCTTTGTTTTCCATACCCCACTACTTATAACGCAGTGCGTTATCAATTGTCAATCCCCCTCTTCCCTGCTTCCCATTCCATCAGAAGCGTCGCACATTTCGGTTTCAAAATTCGCTCCGTTGTGATATTTGTTGAAGGTCTTTCTCACGACCCGGTCGCGACTCGGTCGCGACCAGGTCGACTCATTTTCCAAAAAGAAGGTGGAAAACAGGAAATGTTGATTCGAGAAGAGAAGAAGAACCGATTTCAGGCCGCTATCCTGGTCCTGATACTTTCCGGAATCATTGGAAACCTGTTCGGGGTCTTTCTCGGCGCCGTGCTTCCGGAGGGATCCCTCCACGATGCCCTCTCCAAGAGCAAGGCCTTCGGGCTGGACCCGCCTCTGTCGATTGATCTTTGGATCTTATCCGTCTCGATTGGATTCAACGTGAAGCTGAACAGCTGTGGCCTCCTGTTCATGTTTCTTGGGCTCATCTTCTACAAGAAGGCTTGAAAGAGGGTCATGCTTGGAATAACCAGAGCCAGAAATAGGCCCGACGCCGGACGTCGGACCGTGTTCGGCCATCAGGGGTGTATCGTGACCACCCTCCTGGCAATCGCCCTTCTCTGGCCCTGGCAAGGGTTCTGCGACCTCTACATAGAGTTCCTTGTCGACCGGTCGGGAAGCATGTGGGCCCCCTTCCAGGGAAAGCCCAAGATTGTCCAGGTGGCAGATGCCGTAGAGCGCATAGCGCAGAAACTACCCACGGACGTGGCGATGGGTCTTCGGGTGTATCCTCCGCCCGAAAAGGGGGCCCGAGGGAAGGACCCGGGACTAAGGATCCCGGTGGAAAAGGAGAACAGGGCACGGTTCCCTGAAGAAGAAAGGCTCTTGAATCCGCGGGGCAAGGGATCTCTCGGAGAACAGCTCAAACGAGCGCTCAAGGACTTCCCGGACGGGCTGGATACGAAGTTGTTGGTTGTTCTCTGTGACGGGGCGGACACGGAGGGAGCGTCCTTTTGTGAGAGGGCGTTGGACCTGGACCGGCCGGAAGGATTGCGCTTTTACGCAATTTCCTTGAACCTGAAAGACCCTTCCGAAAAGGAGGCACTCGACTGCCTGAGCAAACAGATGGACGGCAAGTCGATCCATCTTGCCGGGAGGGACAACCTGGTTTCCACGCTCCTTCCGATTGCTCAGAGGGCACACCAGGACGAGGTCGAAAGACAGCGCCGGGTGGCGGAGGAACAGAGAAGAATAGAGGAATTGCTCAGCAAGACTCGGTTGAAGGTGGAGATCCACAACACGTTGGACCCTTTCTTTGCGGACACGATCCTGGTGGACCAATGTTCGCTCAATGGGGAAGAAATCCTCCTTGACACGTCTGTGCGGCTGAAACAGGGGGAGGGCTTTCTCCTCTTTGACAGGGCTATGGGAGAAGGCACCCATCAACTTACCCTCCGGTACCAGAAGTGGAAGGATGAGAAGGCGGTTTCCAGCGTCGAAGGCATCCTGGAGGTACAGGTAGAGGAAGGGAAGACCTCCAGTGTTCAGTGCTTTCCCAGAGGCGCTCTCTTCCACTGGGACTTCACCTTCAAGGCGCAAACCTTCTAGGCCTCATGGACCCGACGAATGCCGGCTCTGCGGATCGATCACGACAAAGGCGCCGAGGGTCTGCCATCGTCGCCGGTCTGGGGCAATGTTCCCTTGACTACCTCTGCACGATCGATCAGTATCCCCCGGTCGACACGAAGTGCGAATTCAATGACTTTCTCGTGCAGGGTGGAGGCCCCGTGGCCACGGCACTGGTCGTGCTCGCACGCTGGGGGATCTCTGCACGTTTCGCCGGGGTCGTGTGCAGGGATCGTTTCGGCGGCGTCATCCTGGAGGGATTAGAGGACGAGCAGGTCGACACCTCGGCGGTAAGGATCGAAAGGGGAGAACGCAGCCAGTTCGCCTTTATCTGCGTCGAGAAGGGAACCGGGAAGCGAACGATCTTCTGGGGACGTCCTGAGACTTCATCGTTCCCGGCTGCGGACGTCCCGGAGGACTTCCTGGGCGATGCCGAAGCCCTGCACCTGGACGGGCTCTTCGTCGAGGCCTCTCTCCATCTGGCGAGGAAAGCGAAGGAACGAAACATCCCGGTCATCCTCGATGCAGGCTCCCTGCGGCCGGGAATGCTCGAGTTGGTCCGGCACACAGACCACCTGATCGCGGCGGAGAATTTCATCGGCCGGTTTCGACCCGAGGCGTCCCTCACGACTCGCCTGAGCGAACTCCGGAAGATGGGGCCTCAAGTCGTCACCGTCACGCTTGGAGAGCGGGGCAGTGTGAGTCTCTGGGAGGACGTCCCGTGCCGGCTCCCGGCGCTGCGGGTGGAGGCAAGAGACACGACAGGCGCGGGAGACGTATTTCACGGCGCCTATATCTACGGGCTGTTGCAGGGCTGGTCGGTCCCGGAGAGGATCCGCTGGGCCACTGTCGCCGCAGGACTGAGTTGCCGGTCCCTGGGGGGCCGGGCGGGGATCCCCGCGCTCGAGGAAGTGAGGGAGAGACTTTTGGAACCGGGCCCTTTCAGGAATTCGAATAAAATAGCCGATTAACGTAGGAACGACTCGGAACGGAAAAGCACACCACAGACGAGGAGAAAAACCATGGCGGTTGCAAGAGTGACCGAGGTGATCGGGATATCGCCGCTCGGATGGAAGGAAGCGATGGACGAAGCCCTGAACCGAGCAAACATGACCCTTCGCAACATCACGCATCTCGAGATTCTCAAGCAGGACGCGATGATCGTGAACGGAAAGATCATGGAATACCGGGTGACCTGTCACTTCACCTTCATCCTGGAAGATTAGCAAAGGCAAGGCGGACCCGGAAGGATCCAAGCGGACCGTACGAAAGGACCCCATATGTGTGGAATCGTGGGCTACATCGGAGAGAGACAATCGGCTTCTTTGCTCCTGGAGGGGCTCAAGAAGCTGGAATACAGGGGATATGACTCCGCCGGGATTGCCCTCCTCGATGAAAACGGTGAGATCCAGACGCGAAGGACGGAGGGGAAGCTGTCCCGACTGGTGGATGAAATGGAGGCAAATCCGTGTGACGGGACCCTGGGGATCGGTCACACACGGTGGGCCACGCACGGAAAGCCCTCGGAGACAAACGCTCACCCCCATCGTTCCGGCCCGGTCGTGGTCGTCCACAACGGAATCATCGAGAACTATCTCGAACTCCGGGACCATTTGCAGGCAAAGGGACGATCTTTCCTTTCCGAGACCGACACCGAGATCATCGCACACCTGATCGACCTCTATCAGGAGGACGAGACTCCCCTCGAAGAGGCGGTCCGCATGGCCCTCGCGCAGGTGAAGGGATCGTATGCAATCGCCGTCATCTCTCAGGACGAGCCTTCCCGCCTCATCGCGGCCAAGAAGGCAAGCCCCCTGGTCGTCGGCATCGGGGAATCGGAACGCTTCATCGCCTCTGACATCCCTGCCCTCCTGGACCACACCCGTGACATGATCTTCCTCGAAGACGGGGAGATGGCCATTTTGCGCAGAGACGGCTACCAGATCACCACGTTGTCCGGCGAGGCGGTCCAGCGAGACCCTACCCACATTAGCTGGACGCCGATGATGGCGGAAAAGGGCGGGTACAAGCACTTCATGCTCAAAGAGATCCACGAACAACCCCGTGTCATCGCGGACACCGTCCGGGGTCGGATCCAGGGCCGGAACAGGGAAGTCTATCTGGAAGACATCGGGATCGACGAGGCAGCCCTGAAGAAGGTGAAGAGGATCTGTCTGGTAGCCTGTGGAACCTCCTGGCACGCGGCTCTCATAGGGAAGTTCATGATCGAGGAGCTTTGCCGTATCCCCTGCGAAGTCGATCTTGCCTCCGAGTTCCGGTACCGGAATCCGATCCTGTCCAAGCAAACCCTCTTCACTGCGATCTCCCAGTCAGGGGAGACCGCGGATACCCTGGCGGCCACCGAGGAGGCGATTCGCAAGGGAGCGGTCACCCTCGGGATATGTAACGTGGTGGACTCCAGCATCGCGCGGAAATGCCAGGGGGTTCTCTACACCCACGCAGGGCCTGAGATAAGCGTGGCCTCCACGAAGGCCTTCTCGACCCAGGTGTCTGCCTTGTATCTCCTGAGCCTGTATCTCGGAAGGATCCAGCGCAAAATCCCGACCCGCGCCATGGAGGGATACCTGACGGAACTGAAGAAACTCCCCCTGCTCGTGGAGGATGTCCTGTCAAGGGAAAAGTCTGTGGAGGCGATCGCCCGAAAGTACTCCCATCACACGGACTTCCTCTACCTCGGAAGAGGCATCCACTACCCGGTCGCCCTGGAGGGAGCGCTCAAGCTGAAAGAGATCTCCTACATCCACGCGGAAGGGTATCCGGCGGGAGAGATGAAGCACGGACCCATCGCCCTGATCGACGAGGATTGCCCCACGGTGGTGGTCCTGCCGAGGAATGAACTCTACGAGAAGGTCTTGAACAATCTGGAGGAGGTGAAGGCACGAGACGGCAAGGTGATCGCCGTGGTAAACTACGCGGACACAGAGGCGGAGAAACTGGCGGACGACCTCCTCTACGTGCCGGAAAGCAACCCTTTTCTGAACCCGATCCTCATGACGGTCCCCTTGCAGCTGCTGGCCTATCATGTAGCCGTGATCAAAGGGACGGACGTGGATCAGCCCCGAAACCTCGCGAAGAGCGTCACCGTCGAGTAATACGGCAACTGGGTGCATGGACCTGGACCGAGAGCTTAATCCCCAGCAGACAGAAGCCGTGCTTCACGAAGGCGGGCCGTTGCTGGTCCTCGCCGGCGCGGGAAGCGGGAAGACCCGCGCCCTGACCTACCGTATCGCTCACCTCGTCCTCCATCGCGGAATCGCCCCCTGGAACATCCTGGCCATTACCTTTACGAACAAGGCAGCAGAGGAGATGCGCCTTCGGGTCAGGCGACTCCTGGGCACGGAGAAGACGGGGATCTGGGTCGGCACGTTTCACGCGACCTGTGCCCGGATCCTGCGGCAGCATATCGAGCGACTGGGTTATCGCAAGAATTTCGTCATCTACGACACAGCCGACCAGTTGCGGGTGATCAAGTCCTCGCTGAAGAGACTGCGGGTGGACGCGAAGCAGGTCCGTCCCGTGGCGATCCAGAACCTGCTGGACAAGGCGAAAAACCAGGGGATCGACCCGGCCCTCCTCGTTCCGCAGCAGTCCCCCACGGGAAGAATCATCGAGGAAGTCGTCGCAGACTACAAGCGTCGCCTGGAGGAAGCGAATGCACTCGACTTCGGCGACCTGATCGTCCTCGCCCTGCGCCTGTTCGAAACGTGCCCGGATGTACGGGCGAGCTACCGGGAGAAATTCCACTCCATCCTGGTAGACGAGTACCAGGACACAAACCGGGCACAGCATCTTCTGTTGCAGCAGATCGCATCGGAGGGGGGCGAACTCTGCGTCGTGGGGGACGACGACCAGTCGATCTACCGCTGGCGCGGTGCGGATGTAAACAACCTCCTCGCCTTCGAGAAGGACTTTCCGGGCACACGCGTGATCGCCCTCGAAGAAAACTACCGCTCCACACAGACCATCCTGCGTGCCGCCGACGCGGTCGCACGGGGCAATCCGAATCGAAGGGGAAAACGTCTCTGGACCCGGAACGAGGTGGGGGACCGCCTCGTCTACGAGGAGACCATGACCCCGGACGAAGAGGCAACATCTATCGCCAGGGAGATTCAGAGGCTCGCAACAGAGCTCGATATCCCTTACAGGAGCATCGGCGTCTTCTTCCGCACGAACGCCCAATCCCGTCCGTTCGAAGAGAGGTTCCTCCTTCTGCGCATTCCCCACGCCGTGATCGGAACCATGCGGTTCTACGAGCGGGCCGAGGTGAAGGACCTGCTTGCCTACCTGCGCTTTCTCTACAACCCGGACGACTCGGTCAGCCTCCTCAGAATCCTGAATCAACCGCTGCGGGGTATCGGACCCACCACACAGGCCACCTTGCAGGCCTATGCGGACGAGCAGGCGACAAGCCTGTGGGGGGGGATCGAACATGCATTGGAGAAGGGGATCCTTTCCGGGGCCTCCCGGGGCAGGCTCGAGCGTTTTCAGGGCCTGATCCGGATACTGAATCAAGGGTTCGAGAACCACGGGTCTCCGGAGATACTGCTCAAGACGGTGGTCGCACAGACCGGATACAAGACCTTTCTGGAAGGGAAAGAGGACGGAGAGAGGCGCCTGGAGAATGTGGAAGAATTCGTGCACACGGCCTCCCTGTTCCAGGCCATGGAGGAGGAGGCCCCCGGAAGAGAAACTCTCGGCGCCTTCCTTCAGAGGATCGCCCTGGTAAGCGATATCGACCAGTACGAGGACAGGGCGAACTGTGTTTCCCTGATGACCCTCCACTGTGCGAAGGGGCTGGAATTCCCGGTTGTCTTCCTGACGGGTATGGAGGATGGAATCCTGCCCCACCAGCGCTCCTACACATCCCCCGAAGCCCTCGCCGAGGAGCGGCGTCTCTGCTACGTCGGCATGACCCGCGCGAAGAAGAAGCTCTACATGTCACGCGCCTGTTATCGATCGATTTACGGGGAGAGGCAGCAAACAGACCCAAGCCCCTTCCTCGCCTCGATCCCGCCGGATGTCATCGACTTCCGGGACGCGGAAGACGAGTTCGATGAGATAGACGATGCCGACCCCATCGGGATTGATGCCGGGAATGGGGATTCGGTCCTGGACTACGGAGAGAGCCAGTTGGACCGGCCTCCCCTGCCTCCTATGCCCTCCTCGGGCCGGAAACAAACGTATCGCATCGGGGAGAGAGTCGAGCACGAGACCCTTGGAATCGGAACGGTCCGCAATGTGGAGGGGACGGGCTACAAAGAGAAGATAACCGTGCAGTTCAAGGTTGGAAAAATACGAAAGCTCATGGTGCAGGTGTCTCCGTTAAAAAAGTCATCTTGAGGGAGGCACTCAGCCTGCGAGCTTCTTCAGGGGTTCCAGCAGATCGGCATCTTCCAGGGTCTTGCCGAAGATCACCTTTTCCGCTGTAGAGACCAACATCCTCTTGCCGTCTGACCGCCGAACCATCTCGTAGTTCATGAAGAGCCGGATCGGGGCCATTTCCGGTGCCGGATGGTCAGCGAGAAACGGGTTCTCGAGCCATGCATCGATGGACACGAGAATCGAATCCGACTGTTGTGCACTGGCCAGGTAAGCGCTCTGCCGGGAAACGACTGTCCTTGCGTCCAGCAAATCGTGTCCGATCGGGATCAGAGGCTTCTCCGGAAGGAGCCGGCGTTCCGCAATGTCCTGGATCATGCAGTAGTTCGCAAAGGAAAGAAGCCCCACTCCGTTCAGGTCGCGGTCCGGCTCGATCGGATACTCGACCTGGAGCGTTTCCGGCGTAATCGATGAGTAATGTTCGGGCGGCGGCCCAAAGCTCCTGTCTTCACTCGCCTTCCTGGTCAGCGCGTACGAATCCGGCACCTCCGCGATCTTCGGGATGTTGTCCACGCCGGGCTGGGCAGGCCTGGATTTCTTCTGCCAGCTCGCCCCCTCGAGCCTGCTGACGAAGAAGTTCGAGGACCGGATGTACGGTATCTCCATTTCTTCCGCCTGTTTCCCGTTCTTCAGGGGGATCTTCTTCTCCATCGGCCAGGAAGCCGGGTAGAAGAAGGAGTAGCCGTCCATCATGGAGTTCCCGTAGGCGTTCAGGGTATTTACGATCGTAAGCCGGTCGTTTTGCCCAAAAGAAGCCATCGGGGTTTGCCTCGGAAATTGTATCTGGAGGTAGTAGAACGTCGCGTACAGTCGATCGTTCGTTTCATCCACGAGCTGCTTGCCGGGAACGCCGGTGAAGTGATTGAGGTGGCTCCACCTCATATCCCCCAGGAGCATCATCAGTGACGTCTCTGAGAGGTTGTTCCGACCCAAGTGATGGAGGCCCACCTCGATGTCGACATAGTACGCCCCGTCTTCCCCCACGTACCTGTCCCCCGCCTTCCACGCCTTCTTAACTCCTGCAGGCGCGGCCTCCTCGCGTGTTTTCGAGGGAGACTCCAGGTCGAGATACTCTCTGACGAGTTGTGAACATTCGTTCACTGTCGCGAGTCGGTCCACCTCCGCATCCGGGATAATGATGTTAAAGACACGCTCCAGTTCCATCCTGAATTCCAGGTACTGCCAGGAATCCCCGCCCAGATCTTTCATCAGGTGGGCGTCTCCCGCAATGGAGTCACCGGGGAGTTCCAAAATCCGTCCCAAGAGGGTGCTGATTCGCTCTTGAAGATGCTGCTCCTTGGCCATTAACTGGGCTCCTCCTTGGATTTCATCTTTTCGGGGTCTACACTTTAATGTTACGCATGAGGGTCTGATTTGCAAATGCAGTTCGTTGACAACAGCCTTTCGTCTTCTCCATTATGTTGCATACCAACCCGGACCAACCCGGACCAACCCGGGAAGGGTTTTTCCCGCAGGCACCCAGAGCAGGAGGATCACTTGAAACAGGGTGGGATCAAGATTATCGCGAAGAACAAGAAGGCCCGCTACGATTATGAGATCCTGTCGACGTATGAAGCCGGCCTGGTCCTTCTCGGAACGGAGATCAAGTCCCTCCGGGAAGGTCGAATCCAGTTGAATGACGGATTCGCCAGAATCGAGTCGAACGAGGCCTTCCTCCACGGGGTCTACATTGCCCCTTATTCAAATGCCGGACCCTTCAATCACGAGCCGACACGGCCCAGAAAGCTGCTTCTTCACAAGAGGGAGATCCGGAAGCTCTACGGAAAGGTCCAGGAGAAGGGCCTGTCCCTGGTCCCGTTGAGCTTGTACCTGAAGAACAGCAAGGCCAAGGTCGAGCTCGGGCTGGCAAAGGGCAAGCGGAAGTACGAAAAGAGGGAGGCCATCAAGAGACAGGATGCAAAGAGGGAGATTCAGCGAACCATTCGGGAGCGAAGCAAGGAGTCTTAGCCCTTGCCCTTGAGGCAGGCTAGAACCGGCAAAAAAGGAAGAAGCCGGCCCATTCGCAGGGGCCTTCTCCGGTTCCCCACGAACGACCCGGCTTCAAGAAAGGGTGAAAAGGTTGACTTGCTCCTATTGAAAAGCAAGAAAAGTGCCATCGAAGCAATCTCCAACGAATACTGCCCCTAGAAAACGAAAAATCTCTTTCCTCTGCCCGGCAGGCCGATCCATGGAACTCGTCGGCACCTCGAATCTCTAAATGATTATTTCAGCAGGTTCATTCACTTGAAGGGCTCCCGGTCTCAGAATGGAGGTGATGATCCGCTCGGCGCCCTACCCGGCCGGGCCCAGGCCCATCTTCTATGCCATCAGCCCTTGGAACCCCATAAATCGATCCAATTTAGCTGCAAAATCTGCACGATGTGCTGTTTTCGCACAAAAGTCAGGAGGATCTACCGGATTCCATACCTCTTCATCTTCTCATAAAGCGTCCTGATGGGAACATCGAGAAGATTCGACGCGTCCTTCCTTCTTCCCTTGCAGGCCTTCAGTGCATGCTCGATTGCCTCCTTCTCCATCTCTTTCAGAGGCTTTACGTCCAACCCGAGAGGCGTTGCCGACCCCCGGTCGGCTCCGCCCTGCGACAAACCACTTTCACTGAAGAGCTCGGGCTTGTACCGGAAATCCTCCACCAGGATTTCCTCCCGCTGGGCCATGACACAGGCGTTCTTGATGGTGTTCTCGAGCTCCCGAACGTTCCCAGGCCAAGGGTAGGAGAGCAGAAGCCTCTTCGCCTCCGGGGAAAGCCCCCCTCTGGAAATCTCCGTCTCCCGGGAGAAATCCTCCAGGAAATGCTCTGCCAACAGAAGAATGTCCCCCCTTCTCTCCCTTAGAGCAGAGAGATGAATCGTCACTCCGTTCAATCGATAGTAAAGATCTTCACGGAACTCACCCTTCTTGACGGCCTTTTTCAGGTCCCTGTTGGTGGCCGAGATGATCCTCACGTCAACCAAGATGACCTTTTCCCCGCCCACCGGCCTGATTTCACCTTCCTGGATCGCCCGGAGGAGCTTCGCCTGCATGCTCGGGCTCATGTCCCCGATCTCGTCCAGGAACAGCGTCCCCTGGTCCGCCTCCGCGAAAAGACCTTTTCGGTCCTGGAGCGCACCTGTGAAGGCACCCTTGACGTGCCCGAACAACTCGCTCTCCAGCAAGGTGTCGGTCAGGGCAGAGCAATTCTGGATGATGAACGCCTTGTCCCGCCGCGGCCCGTTGTAATGGACCGCCTTAGCGACCAACTCCTTCCCTGTCCCGCTTTCCCCTTCGATCAGGATCGGCACGTTGAAATCCGTGACCTTGTCCATCAGCCGGAAGACTTCCTGCATCTGTCTCGACTTTCCGATCATGTTCTCGTAGTTGTACTTGAGCTTGAGCTCACTCAGCTCAGAGGCCAACCGCTTCTCGACTTCCTCCAATTGCGTGCTCTTCTCCTTGTATGCCTTCTCGAGTTGACGGCTGTATTCCTCCAGCTTTCCTTTCGCTTCCTCCAATTGCCGTGTCCGACTGGCGATTTTTGTCTCCAGCGTCAGGTTGTGCTCCTCGATCTCCAGGTTCGCGTCTGCCAGGGCCTTCTGATGACGGCGCAGTACATCCGAGAAATAGCCCGCGTAGAAGGCAATCGAGAAGAAACAGAAAAACAGAAAAAACAGGATGATGCTCAGCTTTCCGATCTCGATCGGGGTATTCCCGTAAAACGCCACGAGTCCGCTGTATTCCAACCCACACAGAACGGTGTAGGCAAGACAGCTTCCGATGGACACGAGATATCCGGACCAGGGTGAGATCAGGATGGAGTAGAACGGGATGGGCAGCACATAGAGGAGAGCCAGAACCGGCGCACCCGCTCCTCCCATGAAGTGAATCAGGATCGTGAAAAACAGGATGTCCGTAACTGCGACGAGGATGTGCAGTCGCCGGAGGAGAATTCCCCTGTTCAGCAGAGCGATATATCCTGCGTTGATGGCGACAAAGAGCAACAACCCCCCGGCAATCTCCTTTTTCGGAAGGCTCAGGTAGCCAAATACCCCGAGGAACTGCAAGAACAGGGAACCGCACAATACCAGGACGAAAACGTAGACCTTCAGGTAAATCTCGATCTTGAACAGCCGTGTCCGGTCCGAGAGCTCGGGTGTCTCCAAAGACTTTTTCAAGTCCCACATCATTTCATAACGCTCTTTCATGGATCTCACCCCTCATTCTATGCGGCATTTTCTGCTCTTCCAAGGATAACAAACATCAGGAAAAGTGCAAAATCTGCATTTTTTGCCTGGGGGAGGCTAAAACAGGAAGAAGGGAGTCCTAAAGGAGGGCACGAGTGGAAGGCGAGCGGGGTGAATGCTTATGAGAAGCTCAACATATTCTCCAGAGCGACCTTTGCGAGCTCCTTTGTCTCCGAGTCCACATACACCCGGTGGACCTCACCGATTTCATCCAGGATCCAGAGAAGCTTGGCCGGGTTAATTCGAAACATGTTCGGGCAAAGGGAACGGAAGACCTCGTAGATCTTTTTGTCCGGATGCTCAACGGCCAGCCGGTCCACAAGGTTGATTTCGGTGCCAACGTACACCGAACTCCCGGAAGGGGCCTGCTCTACGTAGCGGCAGATGTACTCCGTAGACCCCACTGCATCCGCTTCCGCGACGACTTCCTCCGAGCATTCCGGATGGACCACGATTTTGGCCCCAGGGTCCTCCTCTCGGATTCGCCGGATGTGATCGGGCCGGAAATCGGTATGGACGTGGCAGAACCCTTTCCAGAGGATCAGGGTTGCCTCTTGAACCCGCTTTTCGATCTCCGGATCCAGCGGTGAGACGTCCGGGTCCCAGAGCAGGATCTCCTCCCGGGGGATGCCGACCTGCCTTGCCGTATTTCGCCCCAGGTTCTCATCGGGAAAGAAGAATATCTTCTCTCCCTTCGCCTGGGCCCATTTGAAGGCCGCCCCGGCATTGGATGAGGTGCAGACCGCGCCTTCTCGTCTGCCGCAGAAGGCCTTCAGGTCCGAACCCGAGTTCATGTACGTTACCGGAATGACCTTCCTGTCCTCCCCGGTCCCCGCAACCAGATCCCACGCCCTCTGAACGGAAGCGATGTCGGCCATATCTGCCAGCGGGCACCCTGATTTCGGGTCGGGGTGCTGGACCTTCTGATGCTCCCGCCGGAGGATTTCCGCACTCTCAGCCATGAACCGCACGCCGCAAAAAACGATGAACTCGCAATCTTCTTGAGCGGCAGCAAGGCGGGAAAGCCCCAGGGAATCCCCCCGAAAGTCAGCAAAATCGATCACATCCTGCCTCTGGTAGTGATGGCCCAGGACGATCAGGCGTTTTCCGAGCGCCTCCTTCCTCTCGAGGATGCTCAACCGAAGTTCTTCCGGCTCCATCTGTCGGTATGAATCAGGCATCAGGCCCACGAAACGCCACTCCCGTAAGAATGATAAATGATAGATACCTAGCAACCCGTTGAAAAAGCGGCTGCTGGAGGCTGTTCAAAAAGTTCCAGATGCAAGGCAGGCAAAATCCCGAGAAATGAGACGTACTTCCTGTACGTTGAATGACGAGGGATGAAGCCGAACGCCGCAGATGGGACTTTTTCAACAGCCTCCTAGGACTCCTCGTCCCCGTTTAGCCGGTCGGATATCTGCCGGACCTTCTTCTGCAGGGCTTGAATCCGCTCACTGAGTCGCGCGATCCTCTTCTCAAAGGGTTGCGTCAACCCCGTAAGGACAAATTGAATCCGCTCGTCAATCCAGCCTTCGACGGCCGATTTCTGATCCTTTTCCGTCCTACTCATACCAGGAGGACCTTCTTCCTTTGACCTTTGACCTATTGTGCATTTAACGCATCGCGTCTACGAAGTCAAACGGGCGCTTATCGACACCCTCTCAGGAGGGCTGCAGATCCCGTATCCGCAAGTTCAACCTGGTTTGTCCTTTCCAGGTCTCCCGACGTGGCGAGAATACGACGTCCCAGCACTCATGGTCACTCTCGATCACCCCGGCCTTGCCAAGCTGGAACCCGATTGCCTCGAAGGATCTGCCGTCAAGACCAAGGGTCAGCTTCAAGTGGTCTCCACCCACCAGACGTTTCTTCAGGATCCTCATCCTTCTCATCCCTATGACCGGCTCCCGGTTGCCGTTGCCGAAAGGGGCCATCTGTTCGATCTCGGTAATCGCCTGATCCGTCAGGGCATCCGGGCTGTCCAGCCAGGCATCGAGCAGAAGCGTGGGAGAACCCTGGTCTCCCCTTCCCAGCTTGTTCGCGATCTCCCGCTCGAAGGCCTCGTTAAAGGCGGCCAGGTGCTCTTTCCGCAGTGTAACCCCAGCTGCCATCTGGTGCCCTCCGACATCCACGAGCAGATGCCTGCACGCGAGCAGCTCATCCAGGAAGGTGAAGTTGTCGACACTGCGAACAGATCCCTTGCCCAGATCCCCTTCGAAGGACACGAGGAGCACGGTTTTCCTAAAATCCCTGGCCAGGCGTGACGCAACAATGCCCAAAATCCCCTTGTGCCACCCATCCGAGGCCAGGGCAAGCACGCTCCTGTCCTGCCTTCGCAACTGCTCGACTGCCAGGGCCCGCGCTTCCCGGTAAACCCCGGTCTCGATGGCCCTTCTCTCGTTGTTTCGACCCTCCAGGACCTTTGAGATTCTTCCTGCCTCGTCTCGCCCTGCACAAAGGAGAATGTCCAGGGCCTCCAGGGCAAACCCCAAACGTCCGGGAGCATTGATCCGGGGGATGACCTTGAACACCAGGGACCGCGTGTCTTTGACCGGTCCCTTCAGGCCCGCATCCGTCTTGAGCATGGAAAGGCCGGCCCGCCTTTCCGAAGAGATCTCTTTCAATCCGTGTTTGACGAAGATCCGGTTCTCTTCCCGCAGAGGTACCATATCGCCCAACGTGCCCAAGGCCACGAGGTCCAGATATGTCCGAAGATCCGGCTCGTCGACCGCCCCCCACATCCCCTTCTCCCGCATCCGTCCCCGGAGGGCCACGACCAGGTAGAACGCAACCCCCACCCCGGCCAGATCCCGGAAGGGAAAGGATTCCCCCGGGATCTTCGGGTTGATCACGGCGAGGGCTGGGGGGAGCTCTTCAGAGCACTCGTGATGATCGGTGATGATGACGTCGATTCCGGCCTCGTTCGCCGCCTGAACCGAGTCGTGCGCGGTGATGCCGCAGTCCACGGTCACGATCAGTTGAACGCCTTTCTCGGAGAACGCACGGACCCACCCGGCGTGGAATCCATACCCCTCTTGCAGACGATCCGGAACGTGGTAGATCGGATCCAACCCTGCATGACGCAGAAAGTGGACCAGGATGGCCGTGCTGGTCAACCCGTCAACGTCGTAGTCTCCGTAAATCAGAACCCGTTCTTTTCGTTCGATGGCCTTGAGGAGTCTCTCCACCGCCCGACCCATCCCCCCGAACAGGGTGGGGGAACGCATTTGCTGCAGAGAGGCGGAAAGAAACCGTTCGGCTTCATCCACATCGCGGATTCCCCGACCATACAGGATTTGTGAGGAGAGGGGCGTCAGGCCAAGCCCTTCGGCGAGACGCCGGCAAACCGCATCGTCGGCAGCCGGGTCCACCCATTCGTAGCTCGGAAGAGGCTGTTGCTCTTTTGATGGACTCACGTAAATACAGTCGCTGCTATCCAGACGATCATGCCGATGGCAATCGCCATCTTCGTGATCACACCTGCAATCCTACCGAGAAAATTTCCCCAGCCGCTTCGCACGGCCTTCTTCCATTCCGCGGGCCCGTACGTGAAAAGCTCGATCAGGACGGCGCCCAGGAAGGCCCCTACGAGGGCCCCGAGGATGGCTCCAAAACCGAAGAACAGCGGGGCGCCCGCGATGGCTCCCGCAAAACCTCCCAGGATGGAAAACAGGATGCCCCTGTTGCTCGAACCGAAACGCCGTGCCCCTGCAATACCGAACACATACTCCACGACTTCTCCGGCCACGGTGAGCAACCCAAACAGGAGAAGCAAACCTCCGCTGACCTGGGCGAAATCCGTGACCCACGCATACACCAGGGTAGCACCGAAGATCATCCAGGTTCCGGGAAGTCCAAAGAGGAGACCGAAAAACCCCGCGAGCAAAAAGAGGAAGAAGACCAGATGCCCAAGAACGCTGAGAATCATACCTTACACCAGAGTCCCTTAAACTTACGCACCCTCATTCCCCATTCCGCATTCCCAATCAGCGTTTGGTGCTATTTCGGCCCGCCATTCTCTTCTGCGCCAAACGGGTCCGGATCGTCTCCCAGTAGATGACCGCCGGACTCGCGATGTAGACCGATGAGTACGTACCCACCGCGACGCCGATGATGAGCGCAAAGGCGAAATTGTGGATCACCGGCCCTCCGAGGATGAACAGGGCCGCCACCACGATCAGGGTCGTCAGGGACGTGAGCAGGGTGCGACTCAATGTTTCGTTGATGCTCTGATTGATGACTCGATCGATACTCTGCCGGCGTATTCGCCGCATGTTCTCCCGAAT
>JAQYVQ010000025.1 GCA_030145435.1 Syntrophobacteria bacterium
CAGCCTCTCCTCCAGGACTCTTCCTTCCTCGGTTCGGAGCTCTTTGAATCCCGAGGTGAGGATGTGGATGTGCCTTGCCCCGATGCGCGCACATTCCTCGAGAACGTCCAGGACTGCCGCAGCGGGCAGGCATACCATGACCAGATCCGGCACCTCCGGGAGTGAAGCAAGCGTTGGGTAGGCCTTGACGCCCTGGATCTCGTCCGCCTTCGGATTGACCGGGTAGAGCCTTCCGGGAAACTCGCATTCCTTCAGCTTGTTCAGGTAGCTCGCACCGCCGAAACGAGAGTGGCCCCTCGGAACGCCCACGATAGCGATGCTCTTTGGATGAAAAAGGCGTTCCAGATTGTTCTTGAGTTTTTCCATGGTGTAAGGAGATTAGGGCCAAACCCGCTTGCTGTCAAACAAAGTGCGGATCGAGGTTCGGAGGGAGTTGCACGTGGGCAGGTCTTCTTCTATTCAAAACGAATCCATCGGCCTTCCTTGGGCAGGAAGGTGGCCGGAAAGATCTCTCTTGCCTTTTCCAGGAGGGCGGGATATTCGGTCTCCTTCATCGATGGGCTCAAGTGGATCAGCCCGAGGTGCCCTGCCCCCGCATCCCTTGCCAGGCGTGCCGCATCCTGTGCCGTGGAATGCCCCCACATTGCCTTCTCTCGCGCCTCAGGGTCTGTTACGGAGGCGACCCGTCTTTCGTCGAAGGAGGCATCATGGAGAAGATACTCGACGCCCGCGGCGTACTGAACCAGGTCAGGGGTTGGGCGACGATCCGTAGCGTAGTAGAGGAAGTCTTCGATACGGTAGGCCACGGAGGGAACCGTGTGCGACTGCGGATGAACAGTGACACGGACTCCATCGATCTCCTGCTCGCCTTCGCGAATCGCCCGGATCTCAACCTTGCAGGGAAACCCGGAAAGGGGAAAGAAGACCGGGGCGTCAAAAAGGCGGGTCAGAATCTCCTCCGGCTTCCGGCCGTTCGCTCCGGGTTCGGGAGCATAGATAATGACTCGTTTGCCCGTGAAGTTGAGGGGCAAGTAGCTGATGCCGATGATGTGGTCGAGATGATAGTGGGAAAGAAAGATCGAGATCGTGTCGTGTCGACCCAACAATGCGGAACCGATTCTGCTCTTGAACCGGCGCATGCCCGTGCCCGCATCCAAGATGAAGAGGTTTGCGCCGATTTCAACAGGTATGCACATCGTATCGCGGAACTGGGACGGGACCCATCCTCCACTCCCGAACAAGACCATTCTCTTCAAGAGGCTTCTCCTGTATGGGGTGCTTTCTCTGTCCCTCATGGGAGGGAGTCTGCTCGCTGCGGTCTTTCTCTTTTTAGCTGATCGCCTCCCTTCGGAATCATGGAGAACGGAGCCTACTTGGCAACTACAAAAGAATGCAAAAATTGTCAACCCTAATGGGCAGTACAAAGATTCTCTCTGTCATCTGCCCAGTGCGGGCCTCGTGCTGATGTCCGCCTCTATCGATGCCTGCTCGTTTTCGCACCCAGGAAAAGCAACGAACGTGCCAGTGCGGACCAAAGACGATAAGATATTGAAAATAAATGGTTTTAGTGCTGGACAAGCCGAATCCCTGAGATCCTATTATTGTAAACTTCATTTACGCTCATCAATTTCGTTTACACATCTTTCTTTGACAGGCGCTCCGAGGATCCCCTATGATCTTCGAGACCGGAGACAGCCTGTGCCGACTGCGTCGGTCGGGCGAGTCGATGGATGAGGATATCAAACCCTTGCGGCTGATCAGGAGGATGTTGATCGGATGAGAAGAACACGTACGGTGAGCCTGTGTTGTGCAGTCGGTCTAATGCTTCTGGGCGGCCCGGTCTTTGGACAGTCAGGGGAACTCGAGAAGAACGTCTACGACATGGGAAGGCTGAAACCGATCGACAGCGAGCTGAAGGTCGAGACCGGACAGCCTGCCCCCGATTTCACGCTCCCTTCCGTGTCGGGGAAGAACATTTCGCTGAGCCAGTACAAGGGCAAGAAGAACGTTGTTCTTTCCTTTGTCCCCGCGGCCTTTACGACGGTCTGCTCCGTACAGTGGCCCGGATACGACATCGTGAAGGACGCCTTTGACGAAGGGGACGCGATCCTGCTCGGGATCACTGTCGACAACATCCCCACGCTCCACGCGTGGACCCGGCAGATGGGGGGCGTCTGGTTCGAGGTGCTCTCTGATTTCTGGCCCCACGGGGCGGTTGCGGAGAAATACGGTGTGCTTCGGTCCGATGGATTGACAGAGCGCGCCCTGTTTTTCATCGACAAAGAGGGCATTCTCAGGGGCATCCTGGAAATGGACATAAATCAGGAGCCGAACTTTGCCGCCTGTGCCGCTGAGTTGGAGAAGCTGAACAAGAAATGAAGCGATTCGGGAAGAGCCCTTGGAACAGAAGCATTCCCGATTTCTGGGGCCCAAGGAGGGCAGGATGAAATCTCTTGAGACGGTTACCTTCGAACAGAAGGATGGCGTAGGGTGGATAAGGATGAATCGACCGAAGGAGCTGAATGCCTTCAACATCGCCATGGGCAAGGATCTCTGTACGGCGGCGAACCACTGTGGAGCGGAGAAATCGATACGGGCGGTGGTGCTCACCGGGACGGGACGTGCCTTCTGCGCGGGAGGGGACGTGCAGGAGATGAACAGACACCTTCAGGAAGAGGGGAGGGCAGACCTGTTCCTCCGCGAACTGACGGTACTTCTCCATGCCTTCGTCGCTGAGATCGTCCGGATGCAGAAGCCTGTCATCGCAGCCGTAAACGGAACGGCAGCCGGAGCGGGCATGAGCATGAGCCTTGCCTGCGACCTGGGCCTTGCCGTGGAAGGGTGCCGTTTCGTGCTGGCCTATACGAACGTAGGACTCGTCCCGGACGGAGGTTCGAGTTACCTGCTGACTCGGCTCGTGGGATACAGGAAGGCCATGGAAATCGCCTACCTGAACGAGCCGATCGACAGCGGAGAGGCATTGAGGCTCGGGCTCGTCAACAAGGTCTTCCCTGCCGAGACCTTTGAAGAAGAGGTCTCAAAGTTGGCCACGAGGCTTGTGCGTGGACCCACGGAGACCTACGGCCGGGCCAGGAATCTCATGCGACTCGGGCTGATCGAGCCCCTTGAGTCTCAGATGGAGAATGAAAGGCAGGGAATCATCACGTCCGCCCTTTCCGAAGAGTTTCAGGAAGGGGTCACAGCCTTCGTGGGGAAGAGGAAACCCGATTTTCCTTCTGTCGGTTAGGGCTCTGTAGGAGGACAGGCGAATGAACAGGTTCGAGTACAAGTGCATCTTCATTTGGGGAGGCGGAGAGAAGACCTCCCGCGTCCTCAATGAATATGGCAGGGAAGGGTGGGAGCTCGTCTGCACGTACTGGTGCTGGCACTACATGAAGAGGCCCCTCGAGTAGAACGGAAGAAGCAAGAAGAGAGGAATGCGATTCCTTCTGCTTGAGCCTGGAAGAAG
>JAQYVQ010000029.1 GCA_030145435.1 Syntrophobacteria bacterium
CGCCGGTCTTCCTGTCCACGATCCCGAAATTCATGGTGTTCGTGTTCAGGGAGGCCATCTCCGGCTTGATCTCCACGATCTGGGTGATTCGTTCTTCCGCCGTTTTGCCCATGCCCACGGCGGAACTCAGGTTCACGATCAACTCGGGCGACTTGTTCTTGATCGCGTCGTGGGTCGCGCGGATCTTGTCAACTTCGTGGGTGGGCGTTCCGTCGTCGAGCCTTGCGTGGACATGCACCATGGCCGCGCCTGCCTTGTAGCACTTGGCGGACTCCTCGGCGAACTCCTGGGCCGTGTAGGGCACGTTCGGGTTGTTGTTCTTGTAGGTGCCGGCCCCTGACAGTGCAGCGGTGATGATTACCTTGTCTGCCATTTCTGTTCTTCTCCTCTTTCGTTCAGTTGTCAGTCTTCGAAGTCGCCTGCAGGTCCCTTGTCGGAATCAATGTTGGCGGCCTTCTCCCTTATCTTCGCTTCCGTCCACTCGGCCGGGTCCTCCATGCGGGAGGCCTTCGGGCCGAGATCGTACGAGCCCGCCTCCAGGATCGCTTCCAGAGCCAGTCGGGCCGTTCCCTTTGCGTTGAGGACCTTGACCAGCATGTTGTAGATGAAGTCCTCCACGTCCTGCACCAGTCTCTCCCTCACGTCCGCCGGCAGTCCGGTCAGCTTGTTTTCGAACGGGAGGTTGAGCTTCTTGTAGTCCCCCTTCTTGAGCCCCTTGGAATCCGCGTATTCGACCATTTCCGCCCACATGGACTCGTTCATTCCCTTGCCGCTCACCTTGCGGAAGCTGCCGTCCTCGTCCAGGATGGCATTCCCGTAATCGTTCACCTCCACGCCCCAGGAGATCATCTGGAGCGCGGTGGCCACGTTCGCTTTCGTGGTGAGTGTCTCGTTAGCGATCTTCCGCAGCCTCCTGGAACTGTTCCCTGAGGTCCCGTGCTGCGCCCCGGAGACCTTGTACTTGGCCAGCGCCTTGTGAATCTCCGTCGTCAATTCCACCTGGATCCCGGCGTCGCTCGCTTCGATCCCGTGCGTGGTGCCGTTGTTCAGCGCGATCCAGTCGGGAAAGATGTCGTGAGCGTTCAGCCCCTGCATCAGGAAGACGGCTTCCTCGACCGTGGAGAGGCCTTCCTTGCCCTTGATCTCGCCCACTTCCGTCTCGAGCCCGGCCCATTTGGGCACGTAGGGGTTCAGCGCGATGCTGGCCAAGAGGTTCTGGTCGTCCGGCATGTGGGAGGCATCGATGGCGATCGAGGTCATCCCTGCATCGAACATGCTCGGGATTTCGACTCTGGCCTTCTCGATGTCTTTCTCTCCCTTGAGTCCGTAATGGTCCGCGTGCAATGCCACCGGGATGGTGATCCCCATCTCGTTAGAGAAGGCATCGACCATGCGGGTGATGTTCCAGTAGTTGACGGCGCAGTAGGCCCCGGACCCGCCTTCCGACTTGGCAATCTCGATGATCAGGGCCGCCTTCGCTCTCTGGGCCGCCCGAAGGGCGCCCCGTATCACAAACTGGTTCCTGCCGTTCGCCGCAATGGCGATCGCCTTCCCCTTCGCAAGCATGGCCCGGTCGATTGCCTTGCCGCTCACGATCAGGGCCTTGGAGTTAGGGAAGAGCTTGACCACGTTGGGTGGACGTCCGATCTTCAGTGCCTGGTTAAAGAGTGTCTTGTATCCGGGTTGTTTCGCTGTCATGGCATTGCCCCCCCAGACAGTGTTGGGTGTGGACTAAAGAGACCCGGGCATTATAGCGTTAGACAAAAGCCCCTTCAAGTTGAATAATGCCGTCAAACAGGATGCAACCGAACGATGCGACCCGATATTCTTCCCCAACTTGTGAACGGGCCGGAAGGGGATCCGGCGGTTTACGCGAATTTCAAGTACGAACGAAGGGCCATCCTCTTCGACATGGGTGACCTGCATCTGATGAGCGCCCGCAGCCTGCTCAAGCTGTCCCACGTCTTTGTGTCGCACGCCCACGTGGACCATTTTATCGGGTTCGACCAGGTTCTCAGGCTCCATCTGGGTAGAAGCAAGACCCTTGACCTGTACGGTCCGCCCGGGTTTTCCGATCACGTGGAGGCCAAGCTCAGGGGGTACAGCTGGAACCTGGTGGAGAATTACCCGCACGACTTTCGGCTCTGCGTGTTCGAGGTGGGGGAGGGGCCCCTCCAGGCCGCCTCCTTCTCCTGCAGGGAGCGGTTCTCTCGCACCCCCCTGGCTTCGCTGGAGCCCCTTTCCGAGAACCCGGTCATCTTGGACGAGCCGGGACTCCGGGTGAGCGCGATCCTGCTCGAGCACGATATTCCATGCCTGGCCTATGCCCTCGAGGAGAAGCAACACATCAACGTCGACAAGGTCCGGCTGGAGGCCCTGGGCCTTCGGGTCGGACCCTGGATCCGCCTGCTGAAGGAGGCGGTCATGAACGGAGAGCCGGAATCGAGCCAAATCCGTGTTCTTGCCTCCGGGGAAGACGGGGCCGAGAGGGAGATGTCCCTGGGAGCGCTCCGGGAGGAGATCCTCCGGGTCTCGCGGGGTCAGAAGATCGCCTACGTGACGGATGCGGCCTTCACCGACGGGAACGTGGAAGGAATCGTCGGGCTTGCCCGCAATGCGGACATCCTCTTCTGCGAGGCTGCCTTTTCGGAAGAGGACCGGATCCGGGCGGACGAAAGGCGGCATCTCACTGCCCATCAGGCCGGGTGGATCGCCAGGAGGGCCGAAGCCAGGCGTCTTGTCCCGTTTCATTTCTCCCCGAAGTACCATGGGCGGCTCGAGGTCCTGTACGAAGAGGCGAGCCGGGCCTTCGAGAGGGAGGTCGGGTCCTGACGAGGTTGATGCCGGCCCGTAAGGACTCTATAATGATGCGTTCACCCTGCAAACCAGCGAATTTCGAAAGCTCATAGCGCGCGCTGCTCGAGGAGAAGAGAGAATGCGAGTTCTGTCCGGGATACAGCCCTCTGGATCCTTTCACATCGGCAACTACTTTGCCATGATGAAGAAGATGATCGAGTACCAGGAGAAGCAGGAGCTTTTTGCCTTCATCGCAAACCTGCATGCCATGACGTCGCTTCCCAAGGGCTCGGTTCTCGGGGCCAACACCCGGGAGGCGGCCGCCGGATTCCTGTCCCTCGGGCTGGACCCGGACAAATCAGTCTTCTGGGTCCAGTCGGACGTCCTCGAGGTGACCGAGTTGACCTGGGTTCTGTCGAACCTGACACCCATGGGCCTGCTCGAGCGTTGCCATTCCTTCAAGGACAAGGTCGCCAAGGGGATCGGTGCAAACCACGGACTGTTTGCCTACCCGGTCCTGATGGCCGCCGACATCCTGCTCTACCAGAGCGACCGGGTGCCGGTCGGCAAGGACCAGAAACAGCATCTCGAGGTGGCGAGGGACATTGCGATCAAGTTCAACAACGATTTTGGGGAGACCTTTGTCGTCCCGGAAGCGGAAATCGACGAGGACGTTGCGATCATCCCAGGCACGGACGGGCAGAAGATGAGCAAGTCTTATGGGAACACGATCGACATCTTCTGCGACAAGAAGACCCTCAAGAAACAGGTGATGGGTATCGTGACCGATTCGACCCCTGTGGAGGAGCCGAAGAACCCGGACAACTGCAATCTTTTTGCGGTCGCAGCGCTCTTCCTGTCCGAGGACGAGAAGGCGGATCTCGCACATCGCTACCGTGCGGGGGGCCTGAAGTACGGCGAGGTGAAGAAGGATCTCGTCGAACGGGTCTGGGATTTCTTTTCCCCCTATCGGGAAAAAAGAGAGGCGCTCATGGCGGATCAGGACCGGCTCCACGCCATTCTGCAGGAGGGCGCCGACAAGGCCCGTGACGCGGCAAGCAAGACGATAAACGAGGTCCGTAAGAAGACCGGTCTCCGTTACTGGGTGTAGGGAGTTTACGATGCCTCTTCATGAATACGCGTGCAAAGAATGCGGCCGGAAGGACACGAGGCTCGTCCTCAAGAAAGGGGACGAGGGGGCCCTGAAGTGCCGACAGTGCGGGTCGGACCAACTCAAGAGACTCATCTCCCGGGTCGCCATCCACCGGAGCGAGTCGGACCGGATGGCGGACGTGAATACGAGCGGCCAGCCGGACGAGAGCTACTACAGCGACAACCGGAATATCGGCCTGCGGGCCAAGAAGCGGATGAAGGAACTCGGCGTGGACCTGGGAGACGCCTTCGAGGAGAAGCTCGAAAAGGCGCGAACCACCACCAGCCTGGACGACCTGACGAGCGACTGAACTTTCCGGGAATCGGTTTCACAAATCGAAAGACACAGAGGGGAAAGCCATGAGAGAGGTCGTAGTCGTTGAAGCCATTCGTTCTCCCATCGGGAAGTCCGGCTGGGGAGGCAAGAAGCAGGGGATGCTCTCCGAGACGTCGGCCCAGGATCTGCTCGCCCAGATCTTGCGGACCCTGACGGACCGGGTGAAGGAAAAGGCGGCCGGATTCGAAGAGGAGATGATCGAGGAGGTGCTCGTCGGTTGTCTGACCCAGATCGGTGAGCAGGGAGCCAACATCGCCCGGATTGCGTCCCTGATCGCAGGGCTCCCTCACGAGGTTTCGGGCAGCACGGTCAACCGTTACTGCAATGCGGGCCTCTCTGCGGTCAACTGGGCAGCCCAGAGCATCATGACGAATGCCGGGGACATCATGATCGCGTCCGGGGTGGAGCTGATGTCCCATTACGGGATGGGCGATGACGTTACCGTGGCCATGGAGGCCGGGAAGAAGGTCGTGTTCTCGGATCGCTTCGGTGAAACAGGGATGACGACCCCCCAGGGATTGTCCGCCGAGATGGTGGCGGACAAATACGGATTGACCCGGGAGGACATGGATCGGTTCGGTCTCTGGAGCAACCAGAAGGCTGTGCAGGCCCAGCGGGACGGAAGGCTGGAAGGGCGTGTCGTGCCGATCCTGGGCAAAGATGCAGGGGGCAAAGAGGTCCGGATCACGGCGGACGAGACGCCTCGCGCAGCCTGCCTCGACGATCCGGAAGGCGCCCTGGCAAAGATGGCCACCCTGACTTCGCGGTTCAAGGAGGAGGGCATGGTGACGGCGGGCAATTCCTCCCAGATCGTGGACGGAGCGGCCGCGGTCATGCTGATGGAAAAGAACAAGGCGAAGGAACTTGGCCTTAAGCCTCTGGCCACGATCCGCTCCTTCGGGAACGCGGGAGGGGATCCCCTGTTGATGCTCCTGGCCCCGATCCCGGCCGCGGAGAAGGCCCTGGCACGGGCGGGGAAGGGCATAGCGGACATGGACGTGATCGAGCCGAACGAGGCCTTTGCCTCCCCCTGCCTCGCCTTTGCCCGGCACTTCGAATACGCGGACGACGACCCCCGGGTGAACCCGAGCGGAGGCGCCATCGCGCTCGGCCATCCGATCGGCGCCTCCGGCGTGATCTACTTTTCCGAGATGTGCCACGAGCTGAATGCGCGGGATGGCCGCTGGGGGCTTCAGCTGATCTGTGGGGGAGGGGGGATCGGCATCGCCACAGTGGTGGAGCGGCAGGACTACTAGGGAAGCGGGTACGGCCCATGCTTAAGAAACAAGTTTAAATATTATATGTAAGCCATTAAATATATTATATTTATCGTTCGATACAGATCGGCGGAAGAGCCTGTCCCCGGAAGAGCCGGTACTGCCCTGCGAATTGCCCACCCCGGGGGTTGAAAACTTCTCGATTCCACGCCGGGAGTGTGCTATAAGGACGCGGAATGAACCCCGCAAGCGCACGAACCAGACCGGGTCTAGGCAAAGAAACAAATCAGGGGGATCGAATGCACGTTCTGGTGCTCTACTATTCACGTTCGGGCAACACGAAGAAACTTGCCGAGGCGATTGTCCAGGGGGTGGGAGAGGTCGAGGGAGTCGATTGCCTGCTCCGGTCCACGGCAGAGGTCACCCGAGAGGAATTCGAAGAGAGCTACGGTGTCATCGTGGGCTCTCCTGTTTATTTTGGGGGCATGGCCGCGCCGCTCAAAGATCTCCTGGACAGGTTCGTGGGAAGCAGAAAGAAGATGGAGGGCAAGGTGGGTGCGGCCTTCGCGACCTCCGGGGATGCGTCGGGCGGGAAAGAGACCACGATGCTGTCGATTCTCCAGGCCCTGTTGATCTACGGCATGATCGTCGTCGGGGACCCCCTCGATGCGACGGGTCACTACGGCACTGCCTGTGTGGGCGAACCGGACGAGAAAGCGGAAGAGAACGCAAGAAAGCTCGGAAAGCGGGTGGCAAAACTGACGAAGATGCTCACGGCGTAGCAGGCGCCTCGCCTCCCCGCTCTTCCTGGATGAGTCGCTTGAGCAGCTGTGTTTCCGTGTCCCTCTCGACTTGATACTGCAGGAAGACCTCGTACTGGTCCTCTTCCAGAACGGCCTTCATCTTCTCCGCGGTCTCCTTGTTCAAGGCGGTTCGCTTCGCCAGCTGTTTTTCGAGCCTTTCCGCAGGGGAGGCGTCCCCCTCCACGGGTGAAGCAGGCGAGAGTTGCCCCATCTGCTCCCCTTGTTCCTTCAGGATCTCCCGCACCGGGGCTTGCTGCTCCTCGGTGAGCTTGAGTCGCCAGTCCAGCTCGAAGACCTGCCTGTCCAGCGCGGGGGTCCCTGCGAGGGCGCTCTTTTTCTCGGTGTACTCCTGGTATTTCTGGTATTGCTCCGGCGTGAGGATTGTCTGAAGCTCTTCCTCGAAGGTGGTCTCGGGTTCTTGCTCCTCCTCGTCAGGCCCTGACGAGCGGCCCGGTACGCCCGGGGGGAAGGTTCGTTTCCTCTTCTTGAGTTCCTTCTCCACGGTCGCCAGCTGTTCGTCCGTGAGGTCGAGGACGTCTGCCAGTTCCCCTGCCTCCCTTGTGATCTGCGCCTGCATCAGGTCCTGCATGATCGGCTGGCTGAAGATCTTTGCAAACAGGTCCTTCAGGTTCTTGTCCGAGGGCTTCTTTACCGCGGCCTCTTCGGAAAGAGCTTCCGCCGTCGGCAGGCTGGGAATCGGGAACGGGGGGGCTTCCCCCGGCCCCCTACGTTTTTCCACGGCCTTCGGGCTGCCCCGGCGCCTCTCCCGGAGGGCGCGAAGTTCCTCCCTCTCTCGCTCGATCTCTGCGGGGCTGAGTCGGAGGACGGTTCCGTCGGAGGTAACCACCTCGAAGACGTCCGTCTTCTCCAACCTTGGGATCGTGGCCTTCCGGTCCAGGGCGACCAGACCGTAGGCGGTACCCATGCCGAGGAGGAAGCTCAGAAATATCCAGAGAAATGTGCGTTGTTTCATGCCCGCGCCCTCATGAAAGGAAATAGACTACTGCCGGTTCGAGTGTCGGATCATGGCCTGGAGTTTCTCCATGGCCTTTCCCTCGTCGATCGCCTGCCTGGCAAGCTCGATGCCCTTCTCGATCGTGTCGGCAGACCCTGCCGCGTGCAGGGCCGCGCCGGCATTCAGCAGGACGATGTCCCGCTTGCCACCCTTCTTGCCCTCGAAGAGTTCGAGGATGATGCGAGCGTTCTCTTCTGCGTTGCCTCCCCGGATCTCATCGATCGTGCCCACAGGGATCCCGAAGTCCTCCGGGTGCACCTTGTACTGTCGGACTCGACCGTCGTGCCATTCGGCCACGTGGCTGCTCCCGGTCGTGGTGATCTCATCCATCCCGTCTTCACCGTGCACGACCAGGGCCCTGCGGCAACCGAGCTTGCCGAGCACCTCGGCCATGACCCCGGGCAGGTCTTTTCGGAAGACCCCGAGGATCTGAACCTCTGCGCCGGCCGGGTTGGTCAGCGGTCCGAGGATGTTGAAGATCGTGCGGATGCCGATCTCTCTTCGTGGCCCGATGGCGTGCTTCATCGTGCCGTGAAGGGCAGGGGCGAACAGGAATCCGATTCCGTGCTCATCGACGGAACGGGCCACCTCTTCCGGGGAGAGGTCCAGGTTGATCCCGAGGGCCTCGCAGACATCAGCACTGCCGCACGAACTGGACACGGAGCGATTGCCGTGCTTGGCCACGCGGACCCCGGCGCCGGCGACCACGAAGGCCGTCGCCGTGGAGATGTTGAAGGTGCGGATCTGATCCCCGCCGGTTCCGCAGGTGTCGACAAGGACGGGTGCGTCCGGCCCCCTCGCCACCTTGATCGGGACCGCCTTGTCCCGCATGACCCGGGCCGCAGCGGTGATTTCCTCGACGGTCTCCCCCTTCAGCCGCAGAGCGGTGATCAGGGAGGCGATTTGGGCGGGGGTCGCCTGGCCGGAGGTGATCTCCTCCATGGTGAGCGTCATCTCCTCCATGGTGAGATGCTGACCTTCGACTACGCGTGCAATGGCTTCCCGGATCATGGAGGGCATGTCAGGCCGTGTTGGGAGTTGCCCCGGTGAAAGGGTTTCGATACTATGAGATGACTTTCGTCCGGATGCTCTATAATTGAATGGATAGCAAGCAAAAATCAAGGGAGAAAAAGGGATGGACAAGATCAAGGTGGGGATTGCAGGCGCAGCAGGCTACACGGGCTGTGAGCTGATCCGGCTCCTCGCGACGCATCCCCAGGCGGAAATAAGCTGGCTGATGACGGGCAAGACCAACGAGGGAAAACGCCTCCACGAGGTCTTTCCTCACCTGCGCGGGGTCCCGGAACGGGTCTTCCAGCCCCTGGAGCCATCCTCCGCCGAGGGCGCCGACCTGGTCTTCATGTGCACGCCGCACGGTGTGGCCGTCTCGATCGTCCCGGAATTTATCGAGGCAGGCTGCAAGGTCATCGACGTGAGCGCCGACTTCCGCCTGAAGGACCCGAAGGTGTACGAGAAGTGGTACCAGATGACGCACACGGCGCCGGATCTTCTCGAGGAGGCCGTCTACGGGCTGACCGAACTCAACCGGTCCCGCCTGCCCGGTGCCCGGATCGTGGCCAACCCGGGGTGTTACCCCACCGCCTCGATCCTTGCCCTGGCGCCAATCCTCCAGGAGGGGCTCGCACACCTTGATTCGATCGTGATCGACGCCAAGTCGGGTGTCTCCGGGGCCGGCCGGTCCCTGAACCTGCGCACCCACTTCTCCGAGACCACCGAGGATCTCCAGGCGTACAACCCTGCCCGGCACCGCCACATCCCCGAGATCGAGCAGGAGGTCTCCCTCCTGGCCGGCCGGAAGACCTCGGTCGCCTTCGTGCCTCATCTGATCCCGATGATCCGTGGCATGCTCGCCACGGTCTACTGCAAGCCCACCCGGGAAACGGACACGAAGGAACTCATGGACATCTACAGGGCCTTCTACGACCAGGAGCCCTTCGTGGACGTCCTCCCTGAAGGCGAGCTTCCCCGCACCAAGAACGTGTGGGGCACGAACCGGTGCGAGATCGCGGTCCAGTACGACCCCCGATCCTCCACGATCCTCGTCGTCTCGGTGATCGACAACCTGGTGAAGGGCGCCTCCGGCCAGGCGGTCCAGAACATGAACGTGGTCTTCGAACT
>JAQYVQ010000106.1 GCA_030145435.1 Syntrophobacteria bacterium
CCCCGCTCCTCGGACACCACCAGGACCACCGCATCACAGATCTCGGTGAGTCCTATGGCCGCCCGATGCCTCGTTCCGAAGTGCTGCGGGAGTGTCTCTTCCTGGCTCAGGGGCAGGAAGGTCCCGGCCTGATCGATTCGATTCCCCCGGATGATGACGGCGCCGTCGTGTACCGGACTTTCCTTGGAAAAGATGCTCTCCAACAGCTCGGGCAGAAGATTCGCGTCGAACGGAAGACCGCCCCGAACATCGCCCCGCAGATCGTCCTCGTTCTGAATCACGATCAGGGCGCCGATCCGGCGATTGCCCAGCCGGAAGGCGGCTTGGGCAAGGAGATGGTAACCCACCTCACGCGTCTGGCGGGTCCGTCCCAGAAGGAACCGGATCGGGTTCGTGTGAACCAAGATCTCCCGGAGTTCGTTCCGGAAGACCACGACGATCACCAGAACGGCGACCGCTCCGATCCCCCTGAAGAACCAGCTCGTCAGCACCAGGCCTGCAGCGTTCGCCACCTCCTGAAAGAGCCAGAGGACAACCAGCCCGATCGATACCTGGAAGGCGACGGTGCCGCGCATGAGGAGGAAAAGCCGATGCAGTATGAAACTGATGACGAAGATATCTAAGAAATTCTTCCATTCCAGGAAGATCGGAACGTTCATTCGCGTGGGGGTCCTTTGACCTTTCCTGAGGGCGAAGCAGTGCTCGGACACCTTATGGTAAAGACCCGGCAGGCTCTTGTCGAGGATCGTCCCCTTTTTTTTCGGGCCTCTTTGAGCCGGTTCTTCGTATGTTAGGAAATCGGGGCCTCTTTTGAAATCGGGGACAGCCACTTGAAATCGGGGACAGCCACTAATTTAACCCCTTAGTTTGCAGCGGCTTATCACTCGAAATCGGGGACAGCCACCGAATTCGGGGGAGATCGGTGGCTGTCCCCGATTTCTCGCCGATTTCTCGGCTACTTTGTCCCGGTTCTTCGTATGCGTTATATTGATTGCCTTCTTCTCCCAAACGAATCTCGAGGAAGGGCACATGACAGAATCCGGTTCAGGCAATCAGAAGGCGATCGTCTTCAACGTCCAGCGCTTCTCGACCGAGGATGGTCCCGGGATCCGGACCACGGTCTTCCTCAAGGGCTGTCCCCTGACATGCCTGTGGTGCCACAACCCGGAGGGCATCTCGCCGCGGCCCCAACTGCTCTGGTTCGAGACCCGCTGTATCGGGGCGCGGGACTGCCTGAAGGCGTGCCCGGAAGAGGCCCTCGAACTCACCCCGCAGGGGCTCAAGATCGACCGGGACCGCTGCACGGTCTGTGGGTTGTGCGAGGAGGCGTGTCCTGCGGCCGCCCTGGAGGTGGTCGGCAAGGAGTGGAGCCAGGAAGAACTCCTGGTGGAGGTGAAGAAGGATGAATCTTTTTACCGCACGAGCGGAGGAGGAATCACCCTGGGCGGCGGAGAGCCGATGTCCCAGGCCGGGTTCGTGGCCCCCTTCCTCGCGCGCTGCAAGGCAGAGGACCTGCACACCGCCCTGGACACGAGCGGCATCGCCGCCTGGAGCCTGTACGAGAAGGTGCTTCCCCACGTTGATCTGCTCCTGCTCGACTTGAAGCAGATGGACCCGGAGGCCCACGAGAAGATGGCAGGGGTGAAGCTCGAACCCATACTGGAGAACGCCCGCAAACTGGGCAAATCAGGCCTGCCGGTCTGGGTGCGCACCCCGATCATCCCCGGGCACACGGACTCGATCGAGAATGTCCGCGCCGTTGCCCGGTTTGTGGCGCAGGAGATGCCCGGCGCGGAACGGTACGACCTGCTGGCCTTCAACAACTTGTGCTCGGCCCAGTACGAGCGGCTGGGTATGGAATTTCCGCTCAAGGAGGCGGAACTCGTGCGCAAGGAGGAGATGGAGGCGTTCAAGGAGGCGGCCGTTGAGGAAGGGGCGCCGAACGTGCATTGGTCCGGGGCAACCCGGCTGGAGGAGAAGTGAAGAGAGGAATGTGGCATACAAAGCATTTCCTTCTCCCCTCTGGGGAGAAGGTCAGGATGAGGGGAGCGCCTAAGACTCCCTCACCCTGTCCCTCTCCCTCAAGGGAGAGGGAATCCCTGCGAAAAAGGTTCCTGACATCTTTTTCGCGGCCCACCTCGGCGTCATTCCCGCGCAGGCGGGAATCCATGAGCACATTGCGCCACCGGATCCCTGCCTACGGGCGGAGAAAAAGGTGTCAGGAACCTTTTCCCCGGCTTGATGGCGGTGCTTGGAGATTGCCGCGTCGCTTGCGCTCCTCGCAATATCCGATCTCATGCCCAGTGATTCTTCTCGCGCTCGTCTTGCTGCTTTCCCCAAACTACGCGGAAGGGCAAATGAATATGAATGATAATACGAATGACACACTCGAAGGGCTGGAGCCGGGACCCCTCTGGGAACATTTTCTTGCGATAAGCCGGATCCCGCGCTGCTCCCGCAACGAAGAAGAGGTGAGAGACTACGTACTCGAGGTGGCTGCCCGCAGTGGGTGCACCCACGAGACGGACCCGACCGGAAACACGGTGGTCCGGAAGAAGGCCGCGCCCGGGATGGAGTCCAGGCCCGTGGTCGTCCTGCAATCGCACCTGGACATGGTCTGTGAGAA
>JAQYVQ010000133.1 GCA_030145435.1 Syntrophobacteria bacterium
ACCGGACGAACCAATTGCCGGGGAATCTTTGCGGGTGGAGACATCGTCACGGGAGCCGCCACCGTCATCCTCGCCGCAGGCGCGGGCCGGACCGCCGCGAACGCAATCCACGAATACGTTCAGTGGATCACCTGGGGCGAGACCCCGGGAAAGGTTATGCAGTCCTGAGGATATCTGCGGTAAGAAACGCAGGCCGTTCAAAACGTCCATACGCAAGGCGCACGAAACTTGCCCCCGCGAAGGCGGGGGTCCATGTCGATATCGGGAATTGCCACGATTCGCTCGCAACAAGCACCGCAGATGGGCGTTTTGGGCGGCCTGCTAGCGGAACGCGGAAAGGCCCGTAATCTCCTGGCCCAGGATCAGAAGGTGGATGTCATAGGTGCCTTCGTAGGTGTGGACCGACTCCAGGTTGTTCATGTGCCGGATGATGGGGTACTCGAGCGAGATCCCGTTCGCACCGTGCAGGTCGCGAGCCATTCGGGCGATCTCGAGGGCCTTGCCGGTGGCGTTCATCTTGGCCATGGACGTGTGCTGATGTCTCCCCTTCCCTTCGTCCTTTAGCCTTCCGACGCGCAGGTTCAGCAACTGCGCCATGGTCATCTCGGTGAGCATGAGACTCAGCTTCCGCTGAACAAGCTGGAAGGAGCCGATGGGCTTATCGAACTGGGTGCGCTCCTTTGCGTACCGGACCGAGGCCTCGTAGCAGGCCATGGCAGCGCCGATAGCGCCCCAGGCGATCCCGTAGCGCGCCTTGTCGAGGCAGGCAAGCGGAGAGCGAAGCCCGCCCGTCTTGGGCAGCAAGTTCTCCGCCGGGATCCTGCAGTCCTCGAACACCAGCTCCGAGGTAACGGACGCACGAAGGGACATCTTGTGCTTGATGAGATTCGCCGTAAAGCCGGGCGTGTCCTTTTCCACCAGGAAGCCCTTCACCTCGCCGTCGAGCTTTGCCCAGACCACGGCCACGTCCGCAATGTTTCCGTTCGTGATCCACATCTTTGACCCGTTGAGGACATAGGACTCCCCGTCCTTGACCACACGGGTCACCATCCCGCCGGGGTCGGATCCGTGGTCCGCCTCGGTAAGGCCGAAGCATCCGATCTTTTCACCCTTGGCCAGCCCGGGGAGCCAGTGTTGTCTCTGCTCCTCGGAACCGTATGCATAGATCGGATACATGACCAGGGAACTCTGCACCGAGTTAAAGCTTCGAATGCCGCTGTCCCCCCGCTCGAGCTCCTGCTGGATCAGCCCGTAGACCACGTAGCTGGAACCCGAACAGCCGTATTTTTCCGGCAGGGTTGCGCCGATGATCCCCATCTCCCCCATCTCCCGCACGAGGTGCATCGGGGCCTCGGCCTGCTCGAAATCGTCGGCGATGGTCGGCATCACCCGCTCATCCACAAAATTACGAACCGTGTCCCTCACCATCCGCTCTTCCTCGGTCAGCATCTCGTCGATAAGGAGGAAGTCCCCCGCTTCTGAAGTCATAGGATGCTCCTGTTCTCGAACGTGGAAATCGTTTCCCTGGCCCTGGCCCGCATATTGCGCGAAACTTCGTCGCGAGAGCGGTGGAAGGGTGGAAGGTTCGGGCCCGGAGGGCGAAGTTGATTCTTGAGGTTTGGGGCCGGATCGTACTGAAGTACATCCGGGTCCGAACCTCAAGAATCGACCCGAAGATTCCGTGCTTACGCCGCTCGCAGTAGAAGGCTTCGTGCAATATGCGGGCTATCCTATCATATCTTGCGCCCCTCCGGATTGGAACAGCACCGGACCCCCACCAATGACCTTATTGTAAAACCGCGTATTTCATAACGATATTCTGAGTAATTTCGGGGCTCCTCGATAATGTGGGCGCCCCAACCCTCCGATAAGAAGGCGACAAGGGCTTGAAAACCTTAACGTTCCCGGCTTACTCGAAGGGCACATCATGACCGACTCTCAAAGAAAGACGTCTATGCCCGTCGTCGTCGCGGAAGGGCTTCGGGACCCTCTTCTCAAGGCCGAGGACTCTTCCAAGCGCTGGGTTAAGAACAAGATCGAAGAATCGCAGCAGGACAGCGAACGGCGCTTCAGGGAGTTGGCCGAACTCCTGCCCGAGATCGTTTACGAGATGGACACATCCGGAAGACTCACCTTCGTGAACAAGAGAGCCTGTGAGATTTTCGGGCATGACCCCGAGGCTTTCGAGAGGGGCATGGAGGCGATCACCCTGCTTGTCCCTGAGGACCGGGATCGGGCAACCCGCAGCATAGGTCGTCTGTTGGAGGGAGAGGATGTAGGCCTGTCCGAGTACACGGCGCTCAGGAAGGACGGTACTCGGTTCCCGGTCGCGCTCCGGTCCGCTCCGATCTTGAGGGGCGACAGAATCGAGGGGCTACGAGGGATCGTCCTGGACATGACGGCCCAGAAGCAGGCAAGTGAAGCCTATCGATCTCTGGTTGAGAATTCCATTCAGGGGCTCCTCATCTTCCAGGATAATCGGGCAGTTCTCGCGAACAAGGCCATCTCTGCCCTCTCGGGATACGACAAGGAGGAAATCCTCACAGCTCCCCCCGAGGAGATCCTTAACGCTATTCACCCTGAGGACAGAGATCTCGTTTGGAAGAGAATGGAGAGTCGCCTTGCGGGAGAGCCCACGCCCGAAAGGTATGCGTATCGCATTCTCCGCAAGGACGGCAAGGAGTGCTGGGTCGACATCAACGCCACGGTGGTTGAATACCGGGACAGGCCGGCCGTGCAGGTGAGCTACTTCGACATAACGGAAGCCAAGCGGTCGGAGCAGGAACTCAAGGAATCAGAAGAGAGGTACCGGCAACTCGTAGAGAATGCGAACGATGCCATCTTTGTCGTAAGAGATGCCACGATGAGATTTCACAACAAGAAGACGGAGGAGATGATCGGGTACTCGGGAGAGGAACTGCACCGCATTCCCTTTATCGACCTGGTTCATCCTGACGACAGGGACATGGTTGTGGAAAACCACCTGAAGAGGCTCCAGGGGGAGGAGTTCCACAGTACCTACTCCTTTCGAGTCGTCCACAAGGCGGGCCACGTCATTTGGGGTGAGCTAAATGCTGTTCTGATCACATGGGAATGCGAACCGGCCGTCCTCTGCTTCATCCGTGACATCAACGAACAGAAGAGGCTGGAGGAGCAGGTACGCCAGAAACAGAGGCTCGAGTCGATCGGAACACTAGCGGGCGGGATTGCGCACGATTTCAATAACATGCTGGCAGCGATCACGGGCTTCACCGAGCTGGCACTCCTTGAAAGCGGACACGACCGTCGCCAGCAGGACAGGCTCGAAGAAGTACTCAGGGCGGGGAAACGGGCACGGGATCTGGTGAACCAGATCCTGACCTTCAGCCGACAAAGCGATGGGGAGCGAAAACCGATTCGGCTCCGAACGATCCTGGAAGACTGCCTCAACATGATACGGGCCTCCGTTCCGGCCACCATCGAGATCCGGCGAGAATTCGAGACACCCTCGGACAGGGTGCTGGCAGACACAACCCATCTCCATCAAGTCATGATCAACCTTTTCTCCAACGCAGCACATGCCATGAGAGGGCAAGGCGGGATTCTGGAGGTGAGCCTGACGGAGGAGCACCTCGATGCAGAAGCTGCAGGGAGACACGCGGACCTGAAGCCGGGACCCTACCTGAACCTGACTGTGAAGGATACGGGCCACGGAATGGAGAAGGCGGTGGCGGATCGCGTTTTCGACCCTTTCTTCACGACTAAGGGTCCGGGGGAAGGCACCGGCATGGGCCTGGCCGTAGTGCATGGAATCGTCAAGAAACACCAGGGAGCGATCAGCGTACGGAGTGAGCCGGGAAGTGGCACCGTCTTCACTGTGCTCCTGCCCCAATTTGACCAGGTGACCGGTTCTGATGATGAATCGGCCCCATCGATCGTCTCCGCAGATGCCCGGGTCCTGTTCGTAGACGATGAACCGGCACTTGCCAAGCTGTACCAAGAGATGTTCGCCCGCATGGGTTATCGGGTGGTTGCCTGCACGAGCGGTCTTGAGGCCCTTCGAGCCTTTCGCACAAACCCGGAACGGTTCGATCTGGTTGTCACCGACCTGAACATGCCGAACATGACCGGTCTCGATCTCGCCAAAGAACTCCTCGAGATCCGTCCAAATACGCCCGTCATCCTCTGTATGGGATTCAGCGAGACAGTGGGCGGCGAAAAGGCCCGGAGGCTGGGCATCCGGGAGACGCTGATGAAGCCGATTCTCGCGGACGATCTGGCTCAGGCCATCGGCAGGGTTCTCGATCCAAGCAACAGGAACAAGAAAGAGATCGGGAAGAGGGTCCTCATCATGGACGACGACAGGCAAATCCGCGAGATCATCAGGGAGGTGGTAGAAATGGAGGGCTACACTGCCCTCGAAGCCTCGGATGGCAGACAGGGCATAAGGCTGTGCAGAAGCGAGCCTGTCGACCTGGTCATCACCGACATCTTCATGCCCGAAACAGACGGCCTGCAAGTGATCCGGGAGATCCGTCAGGGGTTTCCCGGCACAAAGATCATCGCCATATCCGGTGGAGGGGAAACGGTGGCCGGAGATTTCCTTGGTCATGCCAAGCTTTTCGGCGCTGATCGCACCTTTTCCAA
>JAQYVQ010000171.1 GCA_030145435.1 Syntrophobacteria bacterium
TCTGGCTGGCCCGCAGCCGACTGTTGGACATGGTCACCGGGGGATAGGGGCCGTTGCCTCGCGGTTTCCATTTCTCATCCAGGCAGGAATCTGGTATAAAGGGGCTGTTGATTTGCCGCGGTGCGGCAAGATCCGGTGGGGGCTGTTTTGGACGGCAGAGATAGCAGGATAATCCTTGACTTGCACAGAGTGCCGACCATGAGACACCTTCTTTACATCCTGTATCAACCTTACAAATGGCTCGTTGTCATTCCGTTACTGCTGCTCTCTACGCTCTTGCTGGGTACGGCGGCGATCGTTATCGCAACCACCGTCAGCCCCAAGCTCGCGAGCGCAACGTGCGGTGTCTGGTGGTCGCGGCTGAACAGCTTCATGACGCCCATGCTCGTTTCCGTGCGAGGGAGACGCCACATTGACAAAGAACAGTCTTATGTCATCATATCGAACCACCTGAGCCATTATGACATCTTCGTGCTCTACGGCTGGCTGGGGATCGATTTCAAATGGGTGATGAAGAAGGAACTCCGTAATCTGCCGGCACTTGGGGCGGCCTGCGAAAAGATAGGGCATATCTACATCGATCGATCCAACAGGGAAACCGCGATTGCTTCTCTCGCAGCGGCAAAGAAGAAGATCGTAAACGGGACGAGCATCCTGTTCTTCCCCGAGGGCACGAGAAGCACCTCGGGCGAGACGGGCCAGTTCAAGAAGGGTGCCTTCTTCATGGCCCTGGACCTCGGCATACCGATCCTTCCCATAACGGTTCTCCATACGGACAGAATCCTCCCGTCGCGGACCATGGATCTGTTCCCGGGTCGAGCAAGCATGGTGGTTCACGAGCCCATCGACGTGTCCGGATACGGCACGGAAAGGCTTGGAGAGCTGATGTCGACCGTAAGAGAGGTCATCCAGGCCGGGCTGGAATCGGAATGAGGGGAAACGCGCGTGGGCCGAACAGATGATCATCCGCCTTCGCAGGAGACCACGGCTTTAGGCTTTCCTGAACAAACAAGGATTGTTCTCATCCGGAAATCGATTACAAGGCGGGACTTTTTCCGCGACACGAGGTACATCCAGTGCACCGCACGATGTTCGACACCCCAATACTAAATGTCCTGCTCCGCCGGCTGGCCTTGTTTCTCATGTGGCTCTTTGGATGGAGGATCGAAGGCAAGCTGCCTGACACCCCCAAGTTTGTACTGATTGCCGCGCCTCACACCTCCAACTGGGACCTGCCCGTCATGTTGTGCCTGGCCTTTGCCTTCAGAACCGGGCTGTTCTGGATGGGGAAAGACACCCTGTTTCGCCGCCCCTTCGGCGCAATCATGAGGTGGTTGGGGGGCATACCCATCGACCGGAGCAAATCGCACAACGTGGTGGAACAATCCGCCGAACATTTCCGGAAGGCAGAGAGCCTCGTCATGGTGGTTCCTCCCGAAGGAACCCGTCAGAAGGTCCGGTACTGGAAGACGGGGTTCTATCGCATCGCAGAGAGTGCCGGCGTCCCGATCGCGCTCGGGTTTCTCGATTATCGACGCAAGGTGGGAGGGTTCGGGCCCACGGTGGTCCCGACAGGTGATATCGAGGCCGACATGGAGACGATTCAAGCCTTCTATGCCAATATCACCGGAAAGCATTCGGATCAGTTCGACCAGGCAGATGTCACACCAAGCGGTCAGTGAGAAGACGATAGCCAGGCCCGGAAGACCATGGAGTCCTCCGCGATCAATGCGTCAGCCCCCGTTTCCGCAACAAGCCTCCGGGCTTCCAAATCCGGGCCGTTTTCGGTAGGATACCCCGAAATCACGATCACTCTCTCCGGGAGCCCGTCGATATGAAGCGGCTGATCTGTGTCTTCCTCCTGATTCTCTTCTGTTTCGCCTTCGCAGCTTGCGGGGACGGCAAGGACGCTGGCGAGCTCTGTGCGTCGGACCAGGATTGCGAGAGCGAGCAGTGCGGCTTCGGCCCCTGCCCCGACTCGGGGCCTGCCTGCCCGGAAGGGGAGGAAGAGTGCTCCTGCCTCGTGTGTCTCTAAGCGAACCCGTAGCCATTGAAAGGTTCTAGATGGGCCTGCGTCGTTAGCCAGTCGCCCTCTTTCTTGATCAAGTCCAACGTTAGCCGGTACAGGTCCGCATTCTCACCGACCTCCTCGAGCCAGCCGCCCGGATCCCCGTAGAGATCCTTCAACTCAGGGTAGGATCGCTCCTTCCTGACAATGAGGAAGTAGATTGTCGCAGAAGCGGCCTCTCCACTCTCTTCCAGGTCGACACCGGGTTGCGGATACAGGATCCTGAAATCGCGGTAGTGCCGGAAGGCCATGAAGAGGATGCTCCTCACCTCGGCCCGATCCCGGTTTCCGGGCATGGCAGAGAAGCCCTCTGAAGTCAGCTCCATGAGACCGCCCACATTGTGCGCCTCGGCGAGCTTCGCCCCCTTTTTGATCAAGCGGTGAATCACTTCAGCCTCGTCCTTGTGAGTGCACGCATTCTGGGTGAAGAGGCCCAACAAAATACACATGCCTGCCCACAGAACGGGTTTCTTCAACATGTCTGTTTCCTCGTTCTTTCCCAGGAAGTGTTAGGATAGAGAGACAGAGCCTAACACGCGCAATGCGGGATTGACACACAATTCACCGTTCCCATATACCTTACAACAGAGGGGCGTTCGCAAGCATGACCGATAGACATTCGCGATCAGGGGTTCCGCTCGAGCCGACCTACACGCCCGGCCACGTGGGAGACCTCGACTACGAGAAGGATCTCAACGCGCCCGGGTCTTTTCCGTTCACCCGGGGACAGCGGGCGGGCACGGGCCGGGGATGGATTCACCGGGAGTTGTCCGGGGAAGGGGATCCGCACGAATCGAACAGGCAGCTCAAGTATCTGATCGACCAGGGGCAGATGGGAATCGACGTGATCGGCGACAGCCCGACCATGGCCTGGCTGGATCCGGACCACCCCCTCGCTGTCCACTCGGTCGGAACCCAGGGGGTCTCCCTGTGCTGCCTGCAGGATTACAGGGATCTGTACGAGGGCCTCCCCCTCGAGTCGATCACGGTTTCGGCCTCGTTGCCCCCTCCCCTGGCCGTGGCGAGTCTCCATCTCGTGGCACAAGAGAACGGCTTCCCCACGGCCCAGCTCCGTGGCTCGGTCCTCCAGTGGCCCTTTTACGCCGAGGACTGCGGGTATGCCACTCACATGCCCATGCCCCTCCGGCTTCGCCTCGCCCTGGACTGCATCGAGTTCTGCACCCGTGAGATGCCGAAGTTCCACGGGTTCTTGGAGGACACCTACTTCTTCAGCGAGGCCGGGCTGAATGCTGTGGAAGAGATGGCTCTCGGCCTGGTGGAAATCCGACACCTCGTACGAAAGCTCATCGAACGAGGGCTGGACGTAGACAGCTTTGCGCCCAGGATTGCGATCCTCGTCAATTGCAGCATGGACTTCTTCGAGGAGATCGCCAAGATCCGCGCCACGAGGCGCCTGTTCGCCAGGATGATGAAGGATGAGTTCGGCGCCAGGGACCCACGCTCGTGGGCCGTGGTCATCACCTGCCACACCTCCGGCCTTTCCCTCACGGCCCAGCAGCCTTTCAACAACATCGTACGAGGAACGGTCCAGGCCATGGCCCTGGTCCTTGCGGGCGTGCACGCCATCGAGATCTCCGCCTTTGACGAGGCGTACCGAACCCCGAGCGCCGAGTCACATCTCGTAGGCCTGCGAACCCAGCAGGTGCTCCACCTCGAGACGGGCATGGCCAACGTGGCCGACCCCCTGGGCGGATCCTATTACATAGAGTCCCTAACCGACGAGATGGAGAACCGGATCCGGGACATGGTCCTCGGCATCGAGTCCAGGGGAGACCCGGCCGACCTCGCAGACAAGGGCTGGTTCCGGGAGTTCTTCCAGGTCGCCATGACCCGGTATTCGAAACAGATCGCGGAGGGCCGGGTGAAGAAGGTCGGGCTGAACTGTCTCGAGATCCCGGAAGAGCAAGACACGCTCCTCAAGGAAGTGGCCGAGGAGAAGATCGAGCCCT
>JAQYVQ010000207.1 GCA_030145435.1 Syntrophobacteria bacterium
GTCAGGATTCGGCCTCTTGCGGAGGCGGACGGCTTGGGGCGTGATTTCGACCAGTTCGTCGTCATTGATATAGGAGATGCACGCCTCCAGGCTCATGTGTATCGGGGTGGTGAGCACAACGTTCTCGTCGCAACCCGAAGCGCGCATATTGGTCAGCTTCTTCCCCTTTGCCGGGTTTACGACCAGGTCGTTCTCACGGCAGTGCTCACCCAGGATCTGACCCGCATAGGCCCTGGCGCCGGGCCCGTAAAAGAGCCTGCCGCGGTCCTGCAGGTTGAAGAGGGCATAGGCCACGGTCGTGCAGGGCCCCTTCACAACCAACACCCCCTTGTTGCGGTTGCGGATTTCGCCGGCATGGGGACCGTAGCCGCTGAATATGTAATTCATGATCCCCATTCCTCGGGTAGCCGATAGAAATTCGGAGCGAAACCCGAGCAGGCCGCGGGTCGGGATTCTGTAGACAATGCGTGCCAGGCCGGTTCCCTGGTTCATTTCCAGCATCTGGCCTTTTCTGTTGCCCAGCATCTCGATCGCCGTGCCCATGTACTGCTCTTCCACATCGACCGTCAGCTCCTCATAGGGTTCCAGAATCTCGCCCCCCTCCTGCTTCATGATCACCTGCGGGCGGGAGACCTGGAACTCGTATCCCTCCCGGCGCATACGTTCGATCAGGATCGACAAGTGCAGCTCTCCCCGTCCCGAGACCTTGAATCCGGAACCCTTGCCCAGCGTCTCCACGATCAGGGCCACGTCGGCCAGGGATTCCCGCCGCAGGCGTTCCTCCAAGTGGCGTGAGGTGACAAAGGAACCCTCTTTCCCTGCAAAGGGGGAATCGTTCGGGATGAAGTTCATGGAAAGAGTGGGGGGGTCGATTTCGGTGGGTGGCAGCGGCTGCGGGTCGTCCGGGTCGGTGTAGGTCACGCCGACAGTGACGTCATCCATCCCTGCAACCGCCACGATCTCGCCAGTGCCGGCGATATCGGTGGGCACCTTCCGGTTCCCCTCGAACCGGTATACCTTGGTGATTCGTGCCGGCACCAGGCCGCCGCAACGCAGGGCGACCACGGTTTCCTTGTTCTTGTTCAATGTTCCCGAGGTGATCTTCCCGATGCCCAGCCGGCCCAGGTATGGGGAATAGTCGATCGAGCTTACGAGCAGCTGCAGGGGGCCGTCCGGGCTTCCGGCAGGAGGAGGGGTGTGGTCGATGATCGCCTGACAAAGCGGCTCCATGGACACGGCCGCCTCACCGAGTTCCTCGAGCGCATATCCGTCCTTGGCGGACGCATACACGACCGTGAAATCGAGAATCTCCGCCGGTGCGTCCAGCTTGACGAAGAGGTCGAACACCTGGTTCACCACCTCGGTCGGCCGGGCCGCCGGCTTGTCGATCTTGTTGATGACCACGATGATCGGCAGCCGAAGCGCCAGGGCCTTCTTCAGCACGAAATAGGTCTGGGGCATCGGGCCTTCCTGAGCGTCGACCAGGAGCAGGGCCCCGTCTGCCATCCGCAGCACCCGCTCGACCTGTCCCCCGAAGTCCGCATGCCCGGGCGTGTCGATGATGTTGATCAGAAAGTCCTGGTACTTGAACGAGCCGTTCTTGGAAGCGATCGTGATGCCTCGCTCCCTCTCGAGGTCGATCGAGTCCATGAGCCTTTCCGTGACGACCTGGTTGTCACGGAACATGCCGCTCTGCCTGAAGAGCTGGTCGACCAGGGTTGTTTTCCCGTGGTCGACATGCGCGATGATCGCTATATTTCTTATCTGATGTTGTTTCATAGTCTCCGAAGCCTTGCCTGTCCCTGTTCTGCCACCTGTCCGTGCTGCACTGTCGCGTCCTTCCTCTCCCGTACGTCCGAGACACCGGGAGGGGTCCCTTCGTCTTGCCGGTGATGTGTGAGGGAACATCAGGGGCACGCTGGCGGGAGTTGCCCGTAATCGGGGCGGAAGAAGAACATACAATTATCCTGTTTCGGCCGTGAAAAAGCAAGAAGCATAAAATGAAACGGATTGGTCGAAAGGGAAATCAAATGCCTAGGGGACATGCACTGGGGGTGCAGAACAGCAAACGCCAAAACCGGGAGGTCCGACGTGGTACACGAATTCGATGCCGTGATCGTAGGCGCGGGAGGCTCCGGGCTCTTTGCGGCCCTGGAGGCAGGCAAGACGGCCCGGACGGCCGTCATCTCGAAACTCTATCCCATACGGAGCCACACGGGGGCCGCCCAGGGCGGGATCAGCGCGGCCCTGGGCAATGTGGAGGAAGACAGTCCGGAATGGCACGCCTTCGACACCGTGAAGGGCGGCGACTACCTGGTGGACCAGGGCGCCGCCCTTCTCATGGCCGAAGACGCGGTCCAGGCCGTCTATGAGCTGGAGAACTGGGGCCTGCCCTTCAACCGGACCCCTGAGGGGCGGATCGATCAACGGCGTTTCGGCGGCCACACGAGGAACTTCGGAGAGGCGGCGGTTCGGCGGGCCTGCTACGCGGCGGACAGAACGGGCCACATGATCCTGCAGACCCTCTACCAGCAGTGCATCAAGAACCAGGTCTCCTTCTTCGACGAATACCAGATCGTGGACGTGATCCTCGAGGGCAACCGATGCGGCGGGGTGGTTGCGGTTCACCTTGCCACGAGCGAACTGCACGTGTTCAAGGCCAAGGCGGTCCTCTTTGCCACGGGCGGGTTCGGCCGCATGTTTAAGATCACGTCGAATGCATACGCGAACACCGGCGACGGTCCCGCGGTCCTGGCCCGGCGGGGCGTTCCGATGGAGGACATGGAGTTCTACCAGTTTCACCCCACCGGGATCCGGGGCATGGGTATCCTCATCTCCGAGGCGGTCCGCGGCGAGGGTGGGATTCTCTACAACCGCGAGGAGACTCGCTTCATGGAGACCTACGCGCCCACCCTGCTCGACCTCGCGCCCAGGGACATGGTCGCGCGTGCGATCATGTCCGAGGTCAGGGCGGGCAGAGGGGTGCGGGGAGACAAGAGAATCGATGACTACGTGCACCTGGACGCCACGCACCTGGGCAAAGAGGTGATCCAGGCCAAGCTTCCGGACATCACCGAATTCTGCAAGACCTACCTCGGCCTCGACCCGGCCGAAAAGCCGATCCCGGTGCAGCCCACGGCCCACTACGCAATGGGCGGCATTCCCACGGACCTGCACGGCCGGGTGGTTGCCGACGGGAAGGGGGGGCTCTACGAAGGGCTCTATGCCGTGGGGGAGTGTGCCTGCGTTTCCGTGCACGGGGCAAACAGGCTGGGGACCAACAGCCTGCTCGATCTCGTGGTGTTCGGAAGGAGAGGGGGCAAGCACATCGCGGAGTACGTCAAGGGAGCGGATGCTCCTGCCACAGGCAAAGACCCGGCGGCGGCCGCCGCCGCGAGGATACGGGAACTCATGGACGGCAAGAAGGGCCCCCAGGCCGGAACGATCCGGGAAGAGATGCAGGTGGAGATGATGGAGAAGGTCGGGATCTACCGAAACGAGGGGGACATGAAGAAG
>JAQYVQ010000212.1 GCA_030145435.1 Syntrophobacteria bacterium
CCGGACGACAACTCACCCCGCAACCCTTGCATCTCCGTACGCACATCGATCAAGTCCGCCTTGATGTCCGCCTGATCCGAACGAACCTCCCCGAGGATCTGGTCGATCTCTCTCTCGATTTCCGGCAAACGCTTCTCGAGCCGGTCTGTCTCCACCTCGAGGTCCCGGACACTCGCCTGATAAGGCTGGAATTCCGTCTTCGACACGCAGCCGAACAGGAGGCACACCAGAAGTGTCAGGATAGCGTGCTTCATGGAAAGGTTACCCCTATCTCTTCAGGATGACGAAATGGCATCGCCGGTTCTTGGCCCAGGCCTCTTCCGTCTGCCGCGGATCCAGGGGCCTCTCCTCGCCATAGCTGACGGTGCTCACCTGGCCGGCACCCATCCCAAGGCTGAGCAGGTAGTCTCGTGCCGCGTTGGCTCGCCTCTGCCCCAGAGCCAGGTTGTATTCGACCGTTCCCCGTTCGTCGCAATGCCCCTCTACAAAGACCTCGGCACCCGGGGCCCCTTGAAGCACCTGGTAGTTTCTCTTCAGGATCAGACGGGCATCCGGTCTTATGTTGTACTTGTCAAAATCGAAATAGGTGTCCTCCAGCCGGTCTTGGAGCTCTTGCCGGGCCTGGGCACGCAGATTTTCCTCCATGAGCTCCTCTTCCATAACCCCTTCCGCGGAAGGCACGGGCTCCCTGACAACTTCTTCGACTTCGACGAATTCGACCTCGTCCGGCCCCGGGGGCACCTGGCCCTTCTTGGCGCATCCGAAGAACCCGAAAAGGGCCAGCACGATCACCAGCCCCATGACGATCCTTTGCGCTGTGTTGTCGCTCGTCATCTTCTTACCCCCTTCTTTTTCTATATTGATGTATGTGCACACAGTATTTGACTCGAATCTATAACATAAGGCGCTATTGCCTGTCACGTCTAGGTTTGTTTGGGCTCCGTCTCTCTCCCCCCCTACAAAGTCGCCCGGCACAAACCTAGACGTGACAGGCAATAGCGCCAGAGGCCCCGCTCCCTTCCACCGCCTGTTGATTTCGAGTCACCATTCGGCTTGTTTGGGCTCCGTCTCTCTCTCCGTTCAGTGGCCAATGGCTCTCACGGATTACCTTTGGGAGGCTTGCACGCCTGACCCCTGATCCCTGTTCCCTGGCCCCTTTCCTTTGGCTCTTACCGGAAGGCAGGAGACCAGGTGGGATCTGTCTCGTCGTGCGGGCTCCAGGTGAGCCGCTTCAACCCTGTCCCATCCGCCCGCATCAGATAGAGATCAGGGGATCCCTGTTGGTTGGAGCTGAAAACAACCAATCGCCCGTCGGGTGACCAACTCGGCTTGAGGTGGTCGCAGGCACCTTCGGTCAACTGCCTTCTGTCCGCCCCGTCCGGCCGAACGCGAAACACCTGAAAATGCCCTCCCACCCGGGAGACGTACACGATTCCATCTCCCCGGGGGGCCCATTCCGGGTCCGCGTTGTAGGAACCCTCGAAGGTGAGTCGCCTGATTTTTCCGTTTTCTGGCTGCAGGATGTACAGGTCGGGCCGACCGGCCCTGTCCGAGACGAACACGAGATACTTCCCGTCGGGCGACCAGGAGGGGGACACGTCGATCGCCCAGTTCTTCGTCAATCTCTCCGGTTTGCCCTCACCTCCCGAAGGTAGGCGGAACAGTTCCGTGTTCCCGTCCAGAGAGGCCGAAAAGGCCATCCACGCCCCGTCGCCCGACCAAGCGCCACCCGAACAAAGCGGGGAGAATCCGGCCAGTATCCGTTGCAGGGACGAAGAACCCTTGAAATCCAACACGTACAGCCCCGGATTCGTCTTCCAAAAGGAGGTGAACACGATCTTGCGGCCGTCCGGAGACCAGGCTGGGGACAAACAGATGGATTTCAAATCGGTCAGCTTCCTCGGACCGTGCCCGTCATAATCCATTACGTAGAGTTCTTTCGACCCCGTAGCGTTCGAAATGTACGCGATGCGCGTGTCAAAGGCACCCGGCACTCCGGTCAGTTCCTTTGCCACCTCGTTGGCAAAGCGGTGTGCCACGAGCCGGAAGCCCGTGGGCTCGCTCTTGTACCGCTTCCAGGTCAGCAACCTGCCCGTGAGAACATCCAGCAACTGGGCTTCGGTCTCGATCTGTCCCCCCTTGCAGGAGGTCCGCAAGAGGATCAGGGCTTCGGCGCCGATCAGGGACCACGCACGATAATCAATCTTCTCCGGGTAGAACTTCACCGTTTCACGTTCCACGAGGAAGACGTCGGGGGAAAGGGTTCGAAAGAAGCCGGACACATCCAGGTCATCGAGAAGAACCCGCTCGAGATTCTTCGCGATCT
>JAQYVQ010000234.1 GCA_030145435.1 Syntrophobacteria bacterium
TGACACCCTCACCCTATCCCTCTCCCTCAAGGGAGAGGGAATCCCGCTTGTTTGCATGTCATTCCCGCGAAGGCGGGAATCCCTCAGCACATTGCGCCAATGGATCCCCGCCTTCGCGGGGATGACAGCTTTTCAGAGGGAGCCTTCGTCGATTACCTTTTCCTTCTTCAAGACAGTCAGGATCCGTTCGGCAACATCTTCCGGGTCTCCCTTCAGGAAGGAATCCTCTTTCTGTCGTCCTCCTGTCCCTGCGATCCCGAGGGCCTGGCGCATCTGGTCGACACTTCTCGATTCGGCGTATGCGTTGGCCACGGAACCCCTCTTGGGCTTGGAACGGCTAAACTTTTTCCGCTCGACCCTCGCTTCCCTCGGGACCCCGTCGACAGAAACGGTACGAATACGCGATCCGTCAGCTTCAAGCTTTCCCCAGAAAGAAGGGTACCGCAGTGGGTCGCCCCGAAGGATCCCCAGGCAGGCGGGAAGTGTAACGCGAATCTCTTCACGGAGCCGTTTCTGTTTCCGGGTTACTTCGATCCGGCGGTTTACGCTCCACTTCACCTCCACGACCGAATCGATGTAAGGGATTCCCGCGAGGGCGGCGAACATGGGGCCCACTTCGCCCGCGCCCGTATCCAGGTCCCTTGCCCCGAAGAGGCCAAGATCGAAAGGCGCGGTCCGGTAGAACTCGCTCAGGCGGGACGCCACGATCGCCCCATCAGGTTCCCAGCCCGCCTCTTCGATGCAAACCCCCTCGTCCGCGCCACAGGCCAGGAATTCCGCAAGCACCTTCCGTGAGGAATCCCTTCCTACGGAGCACGCCGTGATCGTAACGGGCAGAGAGGCCTTTTCCCGGAGACTCAGGGCCACCTCCAGCGCCAGTTCGTCCATGGGGTTGGGAATCGGATCGTACCCTGGCAACTCCTCGACAACACGGGTCGAGCCGGATTCAACCCGTATTGCCGGATTCTGAACCGGCCTTGCAAAGACGACGATGCGCATTGCTACTTGTTCAAACCTCCCAACCCATCAAAGTCAAAGGGGTCAAGTCTGGACATTGGACAGTCAAATAGACGAGGAAGACACATGTGAATTATAGATTACGCAGCATTTGCAGTATGTTATGCCAATAAGTTGATGTTGATTCTAAGAATCTAACTGTCCATTGTCCAGACTTGACCCCTTTCCTTAATTTGCCTCTCGCAATTCCCTCAGTTGGCGGATCATCTGGCTGACCACCTGTGGGGCATCGCCCAGAATGCTCCACGTGGCGATCTGGAATATGGGGGCCTGAGGATCCGTGTTGATTGCAAGGATGTGGCGGGCCTCCTTCATGCCTGCCCGGTGTTGATGGGCCCCGGAGATGCCACAGGCAATGTAGAGTTCAGGGAAGACCTTCTTGCCTGTCTGGCCGACGAGCCTCTCCTTCGGCGCCCAGCCAATGTCCACGACGATCCGGGAGGCTGCCACGGCGCCTCCCAAGCAACTCGCGAGATCCTGGAGTAGAGCAAAGTTCGCTTCAGACCCCATTCCTTTTCCCCCGGCCACCACCACCTCGGCATCTTCCACATCCAAAGCTTCCGCCGGCTCAAGGGTTCGCTCCACCACCTCCCAATTCTGTGATCTCTCCTCATGCTGCGGCAGGGGGTAGATTTCCGGTATCAACTTTTCGCCGGGCAAGCTCTCGGAGGGGCCGGGCACGTCAAAGGCCCTGGGATACAGACTCGCCATGCCATGGGTGGGCGGAAGAAAACGAAGCACCTCGGAAAGAGCGCCCTGCATCGAGGGACGGGTCAGGGAAAGGGTGTCCCCTACCCTGCGGAGATAGGTGGCCTTCGCCACATAGCCCACCTCGAGGAGGGCCGCAAGCATTGGGGCCAGGGAAAGGGACCTGGGGCTTGCACCAAAGAACATGTATTGCGGTTTGTGCCGGAGGTAGAGTCCTTGCAGGCCGAAGAGCAGTGCTTCTTCTTTTTCGCCTTCGCCCCGAGCCCCTTCTAGGCAGATGACCCTTCTTACACCGAGAGAAGCCAGGTAATCGAGTTGCGCATCTTCAGGCCGGGCGCCGGTCCAGAGGACAACGGTCTCCATGCGGTATTGCTTCTGGAAGGCCAACCCCGCAGACAAGGCTTCGAGGGACTCCCGGAGAATCTTGCCTTGGGGGCATTCGGTCATCACCCAGCACGCCGGATTCTCCATCAAACCGCCCCCGCGACCCGTTAGTCGATGGCGTTGGCCGCCATGTAACCCTCGTAAGCCGCTTGAAGCATGTATCGGGGAGTCACTGCGTCCCCGATCCGGGTCAGCCCCTTCACCTTGCCCTTCAGGGCCTTGTACAGGGAATCGTTCGCCTGTCGCCAGTACGACAGGACAAGTGTGTCGCAGGGGATTTCATGCTCCACGAAAGTGGCCGGATTGTAGGCGACGCAGTGGCCTGGCTGTGCACTCTTCAAGACCGTCATATATGTAAACTTCACGTTCTTCATGAAGAGGCTCATGAAATGGGTGATCAGGGTGGGCCCGTCTGAGTCAAAGGCAGTCCCGACCATGCGCATGCCCATGACAAGGATCTCGACCTCTTTTCCCTGGCCGGAGAGAAAATCCGCGGTGGCAAACCCCTGAAGATGTGGCTGCACATCATAGATCAGGACCCGATCGCCTGTTTCTTCCTCTCCGCTCAGCACGTGCCAGGCCGACACGACGTGGGCATCCGGGTTTATGTCCAGGACCATATCAGGCCCCACTAGATCGGCGGTGGGTTCGGTGATGGGGAGCGCGCCGGTCGCGACGATCACGTGATCCGGGTTCAGGTCCAGGACCATCTTTTCGGTCACCTCCGTACCGAGTTCGATCGGGACCGAAAGACGGGCAAGATCCTTCTCCAGGTTCCGAACCGCCTCCATGAGATCCCCTCGCAGGGGGGCCTTGGACGCTACCAGCGTCTGACCACCCAGTTCCATACCCTTGTCGTAGAGAATGACATCGTGTCCCTTGGTCGCGGCCACTCTGGCTGCAGTCAGCCCTGCCAGCCCGCCGCCGACGATCATAACCCGCTTGCGGCTCGCCGCCGGGAAAATCTTCAGTTCCCCTTCCCTCCCCGCCTCCGGGTTCTGTACGCAAGTAATCGGCCTAAACTGTTCGCACCTGCCCCAGCACCCCTCGTTGCAGTTCATACAGAGCCGGATCTCATCCTCGCGCCCCTCTTTGGCCTTGTTGGGAAGCTCCGGATCACAGATCGTGGCCCGGGTCATGGCAACCATATCCGCCTCGTCATTGGCAATGATCTCTTCCGCGGTTTGCGGGTCCGTGATCTTGATGGCCGTAAACACAGGAATGTCCACCACCTGTTTCACCTCGGCGGCCATCCAGACAAAGGGGCGTGGCGGCGTGCCCATCGGAGGGATGGCCACGGCGGCGGTCTTGTAGGTGCCCACCGTGATGTTCAGGAAATCCACATTGCCTGTCTCTTCCCACCCTTGGTACACTTCCAACATCTCGGGGAGATGGATCCCGCTCTCAACGAGCTCATCGCCGCTCGTCCGTAGACCCACCACAAATCCTTCTCCCGTAGCCTCCCGCACAGCTTCTATGATCTCCAGGCTGAAGCGCATACGGTTCTCCAGGCTGCCCCCATACTTGTCGGTCCGACGGTTCGAGTAGGGGGAGAGGAACTGCTGAGGCAGGTACCCATGGCCCGCATGAATCTCCACGCCGTCAAAGCCCCCCTTCTTCAAGCGCAGGGCGGCCTGCGCATACTGCTGGACGATTTCCTGGATCTCCTCTTCCTCCAATTCCTTGGGCACCTCCCCAATGGCGGGACTGGGTACGGATGAGGCGGACTGAACCGGAAGCTGAGAGATCCTGGAATGGGTGTGATGACCGTTGTGCCAAAGCTGAGCGAACATCTTTGTGTCGTACGGGTGCACCGCATCGGAGATCATCTTGTATCGCTCAATGACCTCATCTGTATCTGCAAAAGAGAGGTCGGGAACCGGCCAGCAATGGCGGGAGACGCTCTGCACTTCCATGCAGATCATTCCGATGCCGCCCTTTGCGCGGGCCTCGTAATAATGCGTGTGGCGATCGGAAGGCAGGTTGTTCTCGGCAAAATGGGTCAGGTGCCCGGAAGAGAAGATCCGATTCGGCATGGTCACGTTACGAATCGTCAAGGGCGAGAAAAGATTCGGAAAAGCAGTCATGTTCTCTCTCCTGTGTCCTGGGATTGATTCGAGCGGACCTCCACAATAGGCGATTTCTTCACGTCATTTCAACCCCTTTGGGAATGACATTCCGTATCTTAATGTATAATATACATATCCTCACTCCAAGGGGGGCCTGCATGAAGATCGAAGATTACCATGCGAAAATCTCTATTTTCTATGAAACCAATCCCCATCTCACCCATGACGAACTGGCGGTCGTCCTGACCGCGGACCTGATGTACAAGGACCTCCCCGACGACCTGCCCGAATTCCGGAAGAGGTACGCCCACCTCGACCCTTCCGTCCTGAAGGGGGCGCACGAGGGGATTACCTTCCTTCGAATCGCCGAGGAGAAGAAGCCCCCTCGTGCCCTCAAGGACCGCCTAAATGCCTACCTGAACGTGAAGTTCCACGACATCACGAACATAAAGGACTATGAAGACAACGCCGTGCTCTTCCAGGAAAGATCCGCCATTGCCTCCCAGGTCATCGAAGGAATTCTCGTCCGGGCTGACTTTCCGAAAGAGATCGCAGCGGTCCTGAGGGAGAAGGAGGAGGTCCGGAGCTGCTACGATTTCTACGAGATGCTCAAGCTCTTCAAGGCGGCCCCCGACGAACGACTTCGTTACGAGATCCTCCGGAAGATCGGCCTGATCGTGTTGAGCGCACGGATCGATCGAACCGTGGAAATGGAGGACCTGGAGGAAAGGAAGAAGGAGGTCTGGAAGGCATTCGACAGGGGCCTGCGGCGCACCAAGAAGGGAAGGAAGGAATATTATCTCTGGCTCAACGCCAAACACAAGGTCGAATTCTCCGCGGATGAAAAACGCGCTCGCAGTACCTATGACAAGGAGCTGGTGATACGGAGGCGGCAGGCGCGCAAGATCTATCCCCTGCAGAGATTCGTCTGCCATCCTTTCACGACCTTCTCTGGA
>JAQYVQ010000304.1 GCA_030145435.1 Syntrophobacteria bacterium
TACTGGCTGTCCTTGACCACGTCGTCGTTCGTGAAATGGCTCCCCATCCAGGAACCGAGCATCATCGAGGCAGGGACCTTGGTCACCCGCTTGATCTTCGGGAGATAGTTCCAGATGTTGTTGTCCACCTTCAGGGTGGCCACGCCTTCCTCTTTTGCCGGATAGGTGATCCGCACCAGGGAGCGATCCATTCCTTCTGTATAGACCTTCATACGGAGGGTGCGGCTCCAGTGGGCGGTCACCACCTCCATCTCCATCTGTCCCACTGAGGTCGATCCACGCCACAACCGGTCGACCTTGTTCAGGATCTCCTTGACGCGCGCCGCATCCGATTCCGCCTCAGGAGAAGCGGCTTCGCCTGCAAGGGCAGGAACCACACCCGCCCCAAGAAGGAGGAGGAAAGCGACCAGGAAAACGTTGCTGCAACCGGGGCTTCGTCCTTGAACCTTCATCGTCTTCTCCGCAGAAGAGGTTCCTTCTATTCACCGGGCTCGTTCTCTACACAAGGCCATCGTTTCTTATGTGGAAAGCAGCTTGAGGCAATAGAACTTATCAGGCTATAATGAAATAGACAACCTTTTATCAAGGAGGCCCAGCCATGACAAGAAATCTCGCGACCCTCTTGCTTTGCTTGGGACTGGCCACGTTTTCCGCGCCCAACGTGAACGCCGTGACGGTGGACGAGTACGGGGATCTCTTCGACGCGGTCCTGAACAACATGCTGGACAACTACGCCTGGGAGCTCGACGATCAGGGCAGCCCGATCATCGGGAACTGGGATGCGGACGAGATGTACGACTCAACCCTATTCGCACCGGACATCCTCTACCGGCTCTCGAAAGATCCCGACTATGGGGACGATGCAGCCAGAGCGCGGGTCCTGGGCCTGGCCGACCAGACGGTCGAATTCGAAATGGACAAGCTCGGCCAGTACCTTCTGGGGGACGACTCGGTCATGCTCGAGGCCTTCGCAGGCGCTCCCTGCATCATCGATGCCTTCCGGGAGAAGAGAAGGCCCATGCACAACATGGTCCTGACGGCGGCTCTCACGATCGTGCAGGGAATCATCGCCGAGGACCCGAACTTCCTGGGCGACTACATGGGCTATGTGTGCGCCAACGGGCTCGTGGGGTTTTACGCCCTCTACTTCGCCGACGTGGAGGGGTTGTTGACGGGCCACATCGCACAGGACATAGGCCTCCAGGCGCTCGAAGATGCGATCTCGAGATACTGGGACCCTGTAGAGGAGCGCTTCTGGCCGATCTACAACCTGTACGAGGACGGTTGGATGCTCATGGGGCTGGCCTACGCCTACGGCACCACCGGGGATGTGGAGTACAAGTACATGGCCGACGCGGTGATGGCCGAGATCGACACGAATCTCTGGGACGATGTGTCCGGCAATGGCGGATACTGGGAGTACACCGACTTCATGTACAAGCCCGAGCTGGGCCCCTGGAAGAAGCTCTCCACCCACGAGCGTATCGCCAGGGCCATGCTCCACTGGTTCGAGTTCACCGGGGATCCGGGCTACCTGGACCAGGCGAGGAAGATGCTCGACTATGTGGAGGCACATCTTTGCACCGAGGATTGCTACCAAGCGGGCGAGACGGTCTGCTACCACCACTGGACCACGGTCTCCGGGCTGCCGCATCTGATCTCCGATCCGGATGATCCCGGGTATGACCCTTACTACGAGTATCCCTTCTGTACGGGGTGCAACTTCAATCTCCTGATCGATATCTACCTGCTGAACAAGTTTGTCCAGCAGTCCGCAAACTACCCGCGTACGGCAGGCCCGTGCGGCACGATGGTCACGGGCACGGCACCCACACCTGCCAAGGCCCTGGCGGCAATGCTGCTGCTGTCCTTGCCCGGACTGTTCATCCCTGCCTTGAAACGGCTCTTACGAAGGGATTGAAAAAGGTATTCATGAAGCAGTCCCTGACCCGCTCTATCTCAACACCCATCTAAAAGGAGACCGCCATGCATATCTTTATCGAGCTGTGGAATGCCCGCCCGGAGTGGCTCGCCCTTTCTGAGGAGGCGCGGGGTAACTACATGCAGCAGGTAGGGGCCGGGATGGGAGAACTGGCCAAGGCAGGCATCGAAGCCGTCTGCTGGGCGGCCAACGATGAGGACACCTCGCACCGCTGCGGCTACCAATACCTTGCCGTCTGGAAGATGCCCGACGAGAAAGCGGTGAAGCTCTTCGAAGACACGGTGGAACAGGCAGGTTGGTACAACTACTTCGAGCAGGTCAATGCCGGAGGCAAGCTTTCAACACCGGATGATATCATCGGCCAGATCATGAAACTCCGATGAACCTGAACCGCACCACGGCTGCGCTCATCGAGGATCTCCGGCCCCTGCGCTTCGAGCCGCCGGTCACCCATGTGTACAACCCTCTCGAATACGCCGGCAAGTCCTACAAGCGGTACTTGAAGCTTTACGGGGATCGACCCAAGGAGGTGATCCTGGTGGGGATGAACCCCGGCCCGTGGGGAATGGCCCAGACCGGCATCCCCTTCGGTGAGGTGAATTCCGTACGGGACTGGATGGGGATCGAGGCCCCGGTCGGCAGCCCGCCTGAGATCCATCCGAAACGGCCGGTCCAGGGCTTTGCCTGCGCACGAAGCGAAGTCAGCGGCAAGCGCCTCTGGGGCTGGGCCGCCAAGGCCTTCGATACACCCGAGAGGTTCTTCGCCAGGTTCTTCGTGGCCAACTACTGCCCACTGGTCTTCTACGAAGAAAGCGGTAAGAACCGTACGCCCGACAGCCTCCGTGTGGCCGAAAAGAGGCCCCTCCTCGCCGCCTGTGACCTGGCGCTGCGCCGGACCGTAGAGTGGCTCGAGCCGGCTCATGTCGTGGGAATCGGCAACTTTGCAGAGGCGAGAGCCCGCGAGGCCCTGGCAGGCCTCGACGTGACGATCGGCAGGATCTCCCATCCAAGCCCGGCAAACCCGAGGGCCAACCGAGGCTGGGAGCCCCTGATCGCAAAAGAGTTCGCGGCCCTGGGCATCGGTATTTAGCCTGCATATTACGCGAACCTTACATCCGGGTAAGCCTCTTCCGTAGACACGGCCGGCGGTCGGCGGTATGGTGTCCCCGGGAACGCAAACGAAATACAGTGAGGGTTTTGTCATGAAGGGATTGTTCAAGTGGGCCGGGATCCTGCTCGGCGTCCTGGTGCTCCTCATCATTGCCGCAAGCATCGTTATCATGTTCATGGTGGACAAGGAAATGATCGCCGGCCAGATGGAATCCGTCCTCAACAGACACGTGACCATCGATGCGCTCGACATCGGCCTTTTCTCCGTCGTCTCCGGCGTCGAAGTGGCCGGAGTAAAGATCTCCAACTACAAGACCCCGGAACAACTGGAGGCTCTCAAAGGGAAACCTGTTGCAGAGAACGACCTCTTTGCAGGATTGAAGCGCCTGAGCCTGAAGCTCCGATTCCTTCCTCTCCTTTCGGGCAGCGTTCAAGTCGGCGAGTTCGTGATCTACGAACCGGTCATACATGTCGTAAAATACAAGAACGGCGCATTCAACTTCTCCGACCTGCTGCAGCCGGAAGCGGAAGAGAAGAAGCAAGAAAAGAAGCCGTCCGAGCCCCTGTCGGCCGATGATCTGCCGTTGAGCATTACCCTCGGAAAGGTCGGTCTGGAAAAGGGAACGGTCACCTACCTGGACAAGGCCCTGAACCAGACGATCCAGATCTACGATCTCACCCTGCTGGCCCATTCGGCCGAAATCGACCCCTCGAACCTCGAGGCCAGGAATCGGGTGAAGATCCAGTTCGAGCTGGGCGTCAAGCCGAAGGATCGGCTGAAGTCGGGAGCGGTAAAGTTCTTTGACATCCGCCTGGCCGGAGAAGGCGCGGTCAAGCCCTTTGACTTGAAGACAAGAAAGCTGGACCCCGAGATCACCCTCGAGGCGGGGTCGCCCAAAGGAACCCTGTCAGGCGTGAAGATCCTGGAGTCGATCCAGTCGGTGAAGGCGATCGAGCAATACACGGGCAAGCTTTCGTTTCTCCAGGATGAAGTCACCTGGGAAGGGGCCAATGTGGACTTGTGGTACAAGGCCGGCAACGCAAAGGTGTCGACCGGCAATATCACGGCCAAAGACTATACTCTCGATTTTTCCGGGTCCACCAACATCGACACCAAGGCGATCGATCTCGATCTCGGGATGGAACTCGGGAAAGAGGCGTCCCAGGCCCTCAGGGCCTCGATCGACAAGAAGATGCAGAACGAGCTGAAGGGAGATGTGGCCAAGTACGTTTCCTCCGAGCAACTCACGGACTTGGTCATGAAGCACCTGACAAACGAAGACGGGAATGTGTATCTCAAATACAAGGTCGCAGGCACCACGACCTCCCCGAAGCCGACGCTGGTTGCACCGACCGTGCCCCCTCTCCAGACGCTCATGAAGGAAATGGGCGTCAATGTGGCGGACATCGCCAAGGAAGCGGCCAAGAAGGAGGCGCAGAAGGCGCTCGGCGACGCCACGAAAGACCTCGGGGATGATATCGGAAAGATGTTCAAGTTCTAAAGGAGCGGGAGGATCAATGAAACACTTCAAAGATAAGACAGCGATCGTAACGGGAGGCGCAGCCGGGATCGGGCGTGGCCTTTGCGAGGAATTGGCAAGAGCGGGTGCGGTTGTCGTGATTGCAGACATAGATGAGGAAGGCGCACAAAAGGCTGCTCAAGAAATCAGCTCCTCGGGAGGACGCGCCGTTGGGAAGAGATTGGATGTCACCCGGGATGAAGAAA
>JAQYVQ010000349.1 GCA_030145435.1 Syntrophobacteria bacterium
TCCGCATCGCCTGTGTCGGTAACGTTGCCCGGGCACGCCACGGCGGATCCGGAGGGGAGGGCGGCTACCACCTCTTCGAGCTTTTCCCGGCGGCGCCCCGTGATGCAGACCTTGGCCCCTTCGGCGACAAACCGTTCCGCGATGGCGGTTCCGATTCCGGTTCCGCCCCCCGTGATCAGAGCGACTCTTCCCTCGAGCTTCATCCGTCCTTCCTCCTGCCCCATCAGTAGGTGGTCACGTTCAGGAGCTTCGCGTACGAGCCCATCGTGAAATTGATGATTTCATTCGAATCGGTGTCCAGTCCGAAGAGCTTTCCTATGGAGCGCATCTCCTCGAGATTGATCATCACGACAGCTTCACAGGGTACCACCCTTTCCCACCAGGTGAACAGATAAACACTCGGCGCGACCTTGAAACAATCGCAGTGTTCGGTGTCGGCCAGGCCCTTTTCCGGACCGCTCAGGCAATGCCACGTGTACCGGTGATCGTTCAGGTAGACGTGCTCGTAGGCGTGGGTGCTGCTGTAGACGTACTTGACCCTCTTCCCGACAAGGTCCGTGGACCGCTCGTGAGGGACGACCTTCACGTCCCGAGACGGAGGGTCGACCGCCGCGTGGAGGAATTCCTGTCTCACCCGGTAGAGGCCCTCCTGTTCCTGAACCAGAGTGCCTATGACCAGGGTCGCCTTTGCAGCGCCAAGATCCAGGGCCATGTTGACCGATTGCCCCGGCTTGCTCTTCTTCAGGAAGTCGACGAAGTAGATGTCCGGGGCCACGCGGATCGCCTCGTAGGTCTCCTCATCGGAAGCCCCCTTTTCCGGCCCCTCCAGGGCTTCCCAGGCGAAGGTGCTCGCATCTCGAAAGACGTAACGGATGACCGCACGGTCGGTCTCGAACAGAAGCTCGAGCTCCTTCCCGACGAGCTCTTCCGTCCGGGGCGGCTTGTTCTCGTCAAAGCCGGGCTCCAGGCCTCCAATGGGAAGCCAGTCCTCCGTCTCGTCAATGATACCGGTCTTCATGGTGCTCTCCTCGTGCTGGGGCGCTTCAGAAAGAACGTGACCTACATTGGGGATATTGCGAGGAACGAAGTGGCGAAGCAATCGGCTTCCAAAGCACGGTGCTGGGGGATTGCTTCGGTCGTTTCACTCCCTCGCAATGTCCGACAATAATGAAGTCGTCCTCCGGTTCTAAAGTTCTCCGGAATCAAAGACCGTGCGCCCCCCGAACACGGTGCGCAGCACCTGCGTTCCGGGAAGCGAGTCCATGTCACATGTGAGCGGGTTTCGATCGACCACGATCAAGTCGGCGTGGTTGCCCGGCCGGAGGGTGCCCACCCCCTCCCATCCGAGCACGCGCGCGGCATCGCGGGTCCACATCAGCAGCGCCTCCCGTCTCGACACCGGTTGGCCGGGGCCGAGGTTCTGGCGGCCGCTCACGCAGAAGCGGTGCGTCTGTGCGAGTTGAATGTGCTCGAAGATGTTCTTGGGTCCCCAGTCCGTACCGCATCCCACCGTGAGTCCGGCGTCGAGAAGCCGGCGGAGAGGAATCAAGTCCTGCAAGACGTGTTCCCCCATGCGTTCGGCAAAGAGATCGCCTTTCGCCCAGGAGAAGGACATGCTCGTCGTTACCTGGAACCCGAGGCCTGCGTACCGGCGGGCCTGCTCTTCCTTGAGCAGGTAGACGTGCTGCAGGATCCAGTCGCGCTTTGCCTTCGGGTGTCGCGCCAGGATTGCCTCGGCCCGGTCGAGAAACTCGTCGTGGTCGCGGTATCCCGCGCCGATGTAGTTGAGGCGCAAACCGTGACAGGCGCAGTACTCGATGGCCCGCTCTTCCTTCTCACCCGAAACGAAGGTGAACCCTCGCGTCGATTCTCCGTAGGGCCCGCGGTAGGTCTCGTGCATGCGAATGAAGCCGGGCCAGCAGGGGCCTCCGCGAGAAACGGTCACACCGTTGCAGCGACAGAGATCGTCGGACATATCGGTCATGGACAGCGCCAGCTCGAGGTTGTTGTCGAATTCTTCGTCCGACAGGGGCTGCGCCCATGGAACGCCGTAGATCTCCGACTCCAGGGCCATGAGCACCCGGACCGTGAGGGCACCCTCGGCGCGGAGTACCCGGTAGACCTCCATCTCCAGGGGGCTCATGGTGTGCCCCTCGTATACGGTCGTGACCCCCATTCGGTTGTATTCGTTCATGGCGTGCTTGGTCCCGGGGAAGGCGGCGTCGGGGTCGAGAAGGGGCAGGTCTCTGAGGAGGGAGTCCATAAACCGGTCGTTCGTGTAGTAGATATTCACCGAGCCTCGGAGAATCCCGGTGGGTTGCCCCTGCCGGTCCTTTTCGATCCAGACGTTCTCCACACGATCGGGCGTGTCCCGGGTGATGCCTAGCGCGGCAAGCCCAGCGCTGTTCAGGGCACACACGTTCGGAATGACCGGCGCCCAGGCCTGGATCATCACGGGGTGAGCCGTGGTGGCCCGGTCCAGCACGTGCCGATCGGGCAGTGCCCCTTCCTCCAGATCACGATAGGATCGGCGCAGGAAATAGTGCGGTTCGCCCACGGGCGTGGCAAAGACCCACTTGCCCGTCTCTTTCTCAGCAGCCTTCTTCCGGATGCGTTCGACGATGTCGCCATGGTTCTTCGCGTCGGCCAAATCGACCAGCGGGTAGCTGATGACGCCGAAATGGAGGAGGTGCGGATGCGTGTCCACGAGGCCCGGCATGACCGTGCAGCCTCGGACATCCAAGTGTTCGGCTCCCGGACCGGCCACGATCCTCATTGCCTCGGCGGTCCCAACCGCTGCTACGCGGCCGTTCCTGAGGACGATCGCCTCTTGAGGAGGGGTCCTGCCGTCCAGGACGAGGATGGGACCTCCCTGGACCAACAGGGTCTGGGGCGCATCGGATTCGGCCTTTACATCATGATTGGCTGAAGACATTCTCCCCCCCCTTCGAATGTGCAGTACCCCTTTCTTAAACAGCCTCGAGCTTGGGCACGTCCGCCTTTGCGTAGGTGTGCTTCTCCTGGATGAGGGCATCCTCGAAATGCAGGATGTCGAGACCATCCCAGGCCTGGGGCTTCCCGTCCACCTCGATCGTGCATTTCCAGCGGATCAGTGCCTTGCCCTCGGTCTCGTCTGCGAAGATGTCCTGCTCGTGAAAGCGGATCTCGCCGAAAGCCCCCTGGAACTGCGGCTCGAAGGCTCTGCGGATCGCCTCCTTTCCGCGATTGCGCTGGCCGTTGAATTCCGTGTAGAGCGCTCCCTCCGTGAAGAACGACATCACCTCATCCAGGTCGTCACGGTTGAACGCATCTGTGAAGCGCCTCACGAGGTCTTCGAGCTGTGCTCTGTCAGGCTTGCCCACGTTCTTTCCCTCCCTGTTCCTATGCGCCCTCTTCCTCTTCGAGGGCCCGCCGGTAGGCGGAATAGATCGGTTGATCGACGGACACCTTGCCCATGGTCGTGAGAAAGAGGTGTTCCATGAGATCCGGATTCCGGTGGTCCAGATCGCCTTGGCGGATACGGTTGCACAGTTCGGCGTTCAGATCCCCGAGGGTCCCGTCTTCGCCGAGCAAGCTCTTGAGGCGTTCGACTTCTTCCGCATCGAGCTTGGGCCCCTGTTCCAGTTCCCTGCGGACGATGTTCAGCACGTTCGCGGCCACCCGGGTGTGGAAGGCGGTGTGCTTGTCCAACTTGGGCATGACCCGTTTCTCGAGAAACTCGACCACCGCCTCGAGGAGTTCGTCCCGGGTCGGTCGGTTGCTGGGCATGGGCGGTTCCTTTAGGACTCGATGCGAGTCCTTAACGCAAGAGGGTTACGAGGTCGATTTCGGTCTCCGAGGTGCGGCGTCCGATGGCGGCCAGCTCGACCGAACGCTTGGCGCCTCCCAGATGGGTGTAGGCCTGAAGGATCGTGATGAGCCCCCATTTCAGGGTGCCGAAGACCTCCCAGAAACGGACCTCTTCCGGGTCCACGGGTCCTCCGCCTGCGTCCTCGTACCCTACAAAGAGGTCTTCACGAAGGCCGAACCCTCCCACGGGAAGGTCGATGTTCCCGAAACGCCACGAGTTCACGCAGATCCATCCCAGGTCTTCCATCGGGTCCCCGAGATGGGCGAGTTCCCAGTCCAGCACGGCCCGGATGCCTTCGGGGCCGACGATGAAATTGCCGTTCCGGAAATCCCCGTGAACGAACTTGAGCTCCCGGCTTTCCGGAAGGTGGTCTTGCAGCCAGCGGAAGGTAAGCTCGAAGACGGGCAGCTCCTGGCCAAAGGCCTTGTACATCGGGTACAGCTCGTCGATCAGGGTGGCGGCGGGTTGTTCCTTGAGTGGGGGAAGCTTCGTGGTGTCCATCGAGTGGATGCGGCAGAGGATCTCCCCAGACTGCCGGGCCATTCGCTTACGCGCCTCAGCGTATTGCTCGTCACGCAAGATCTTCCGGGCGATCGTCTCGCCGGCAATCCGCTCCATGGCGTAGCCCGACCCCAACCCGTCCTCCTCTTCGACCTGGAAGAGGACCTTCGGTACGGGAACGCCCGTTTCCCCGGCCAGCGATAGAAGCCTGGCCTCGGTTATGCGGTCGAGTCGAATCTGATCCTCTTGGGGGGGAGCCAGCCGGAGGATGAGTTCGTGACGTTCTCCTCGGCAGTCTGCGTCAAAGCTCCAGGTGTCTGCGGAGGCGCCACCGGAGAGGGGCCCCAGGTTCTCGATCTTCACGGGGCCGCCCAGGCTTCGTTCTGCCGCGGCGGCCAGGGCTGCAGCCACCTTTGCTCTTCTTTCCTCCATCAGGGGCCTTGCTCCAATGCATGGGCGGTTTTCGGGTCAGGGAAGGCGCCCGATCCTTCTGCTCTGGCCCAGCCTCGCCATCATGAGACCCCGTATGTGCAGGAGCATCTCAGGGTCGTCCATCTCCCTCCGGCCGATCTCCTCGATGGCCCGGGCCAGGTCCTTATCCCCGATCTTCTCTCCGACCCACGCCTGCAGTTTGTCGAGGTCCATCTGCGGGATATCCTCATTGAGGAAACGAACAACCTCGTCGAAACTGTAGAGGGACACCGGAACAGGACCCATGCGCATGCGCATCTTGTGCCCGATCAGGCGGTCCTGAAAGTCCACTTCCCCCAGAATCCTCTTCGCCAACTCTTTGGTGGGCGGTTGGAAGGGCTTCATGCTTGCGTCCTCCCCAGCTTGCCGTTCTTCTCGAGTTCGTCAGCCACGTTGCCCATACCCATCGACTCCAGCTCCTTTCGCCTGGGCCA
>JAQYVQ010000352.1 GCA_030145435.1 Syntrophobacteria bacterium
TCGGTCTGGAATTCCTCCTTCAGGTAGCCGGCCAGGTCCGATTCCACGGTCTGCCCCACGGCCAGGATGATCTGGTCGAAATCCAGCTCCATCTGCTTGGATTCGTCAAAGGAAGGCGAAAAGCGGCCCTGATCGTCCAGAACACTCGTGCATTCCGAAAAACTCATCTTCGCACCCGACACAACCGCCATCGGACCCCAGCTGTTGTGGAACTCGATGCCCTTCAGTTTCATCTCCTCCACTTCTCTCTGCAGACAGGGCATCTCGTCTGCGCTTTCCAGGCACACGATAGAAACCTTCTTCGCACCACCGTTCTGGGCAGTTACGGCCACATCCGAGGCGACGCTACCGCCACCGATCACCAGAACCCGATCCTTGACCGGGACACCGCCGTTGTTCCGGGACTCCACGAGGAATCCAAGCGCGTCGGTCACCATGGCGCCATCCAACCCCGGCACATCCAGACTGCGGCCGGCCCAGAGACCCGGGGCCAGGAAGGCCGCCTTGTACGCACTCATCAGGCCCTTGACCGTGACATCCTTTCCGAGGGACATGCCGAACTTATACGAGATCCCAGGGAGAGTGAGTCCTTTCAATTCACGCTCCACGACCTCCATGGGCAGCCTGAACGGAGGGACGGCTCGGCCCACCATTCCGCCTAAACCCTCTGCCTTTTCGTAGACATCGACCTGGTACCCGAGCCGGCTCAGGAAATGGGCACAGGAGAGCCCCCCCGGTCCGGCCCCCACGACCGCGACTCGGTATCCGTTCTGGTGGGGCACAAAGTTGTCCCAACCTTCTCGTCCCGCCACCTCACACACCCAGGCATGCAGTTTGGCTATATTTACGGGCTTGTCTGAAAAATCAAGCCGGCTGCATTCCTTCTCGCACAGGGTCTCCGCCGGGCACACATACCCGCAGATCTCGGCCAGAGGATTTGTTTCCCGGATCGAGCGCGCCGCGCCGGCAAGATTCCCCGCTTCGATTCGCCTCATGTAGTTCAGCACATCAATCCCTGCAGGGCAGATCTTTGTACACTCCGGCTTCTCACAAAACTGACATTCTTTGGACATCCGCGCCGCGGAATCCGCAGTGATCCCCGTTTCCGGATCGGGCGCGGGCGTCCAGGGTCTTCCCTCCACGTAGTTGATGTATTTCCGCGGAAAGGACCGTGACCGGTACTCGACCAGACCCATAGCACGCAGAACCATGTTGGCCGCACTCACGCCCGAGACCGTGGTTGAGATCACCCCCTCCCCCATGGTCGTTGAGTCTCCGCACACGTACAGGTTCTTCCAGTCGCTCTGCGCCTTGAGCCTCTTCTTGAGAAACTGTTCCTTGCTCAGCTTGGGCCCGCCGATGTTGCCGAAGTTCTTGAGCGTGAACCGTTCGAGCGTGGCAGGGGTGGAGGCCTCCATACATACGATGTTCTCCCTCAACCCCGTGAAATACATCCTCTCCAGGTCGTCGATCACCTTGTCGGCTTCCTCCTCTTTCCGCCGATAGTATTCTTCCGACTGGTATGCCGAGCCGAAACGGTCCTTTACGATCCCCGTTTTGCTGGGCGCCAGAACGGTCATGGAGTGCATGCCCGGAGGCGCGAGCGAAGGATCCTCCAGAGAGGGGATGAAGACGCCGTAATTGTTAGCCTGGAAATCGAAGATGTTGTCGATGAGGATCTCCACGGGTTGGGAGCCTTCCGGGATCGCCTCAGCCTTGACACCTATGTAGAGGAGAAACAAATCCAGGGTCGGTTCGAATTTCTGGGCCCAGGCCATGCGCTCAGGCGTGATGTGCCGGGGCTTGACCAGCTTTCCGTAAAGGTTCCAGACGGTCGCGTTGGCGACCACGTGGTCGGCCATTATTTGCGTCCCATCCGTGAGTCGCACACCGTAGGCCTGTCCATCTTCGATCAGGATTTCGTCCACCATGTGGCGGTACAGCATCTGCCCACCGTTTCCCTCGATCGACTTCTCCAGCTTGTTCGGGAGCATCTGAGGCGAACCCTGGGCGTAACAAGCCCCCCCCAGGTGAGAGTCGATGAACATGGCTGTCCCGATGATGGCCGGTACTTCCTTGACGGGACAGCAGGTGAAGAAGGACATGAGATAGTCATAGAACCCGATCAACTTCGGGTCGCTGATGTGTTTCGCCAGCATATCGTAGGTCGTCCTGGACAGCTGTCTCAGCATCTTCACCATCCCCACAGGGTCCTTCAAGAACGTCTTCAGTTGCTCCTTCATCGGCGTTTCCGTGGGGGACACGGGCATGTCGTTTTTGGTGATTACGTTCAGGTAGAAGTCCTTCATTTCCGCGTAGAGGGCGCGAATGCCCTTCTCTTCATTCGGAAACATGGCGATCAGTTCATCCAGGAAACGGTCCAGGTCCCGCCAGAAAGCGACCTTGCCGCCATAAGCGTGAAGCCGGTACATTGCCTCGTGACGGATGAGGTCGATCTCTTCTTCCAGCTCGTTCATCACGAAATGGTGAGGGGTGAACCCAACCTCTCCACAGCCCATGAAGACCGCCGCACCCACATCAAAGGTGATGTCATTCCTACGGATACAGGTGCAGCAACCACCGGGTATGTAGTGCTGCTCGATGACCAACACCCGGATGCCTCTGTTTGCGAGCATGGCGGCCGTTGTCAGGCCACCGATCCCTGACCCCACAACGACGACGTCGTAACGATCCCGTACGATTCCATCTGCGAGTAGTTGCAAGGTGAAGACCCTCCAGTGTTGTGTCCGAATTGAACCTCTGAGTGTCTTGCCTCTCGATCATAACGTCTGCAAGAACAGCTCCTCGAGGCCTCCTTGAAGACCCCGATCCGGTTCACTCGACCTCGTTCCCGCACAGGCCAGTGCTTACCGATTTCGAAATATTCGATTTCCGAAATTTACGAATCGAGTAGCACGCCCCGCACGCCCCTGTCAAGAAATTTCTCTTGGGGCCCCTCTCCCTCTGATCACCCCCACCGCAGGATCGTTCAAAAAAAGCATTGACACAGAGTACACGTTCCCCTTAGGATGTTGAACGTATGTCCAACTTGAACGAAGGTTCAGAATGTGGGGGCACCACAAACATGGGGTGGGTGAACACGGTCGACAAGCGGGAGCTGATCCTGAATGCTGCCCAGAACTGCCTCAGAGAGAAAGGACTCCGGGGGCTCAACATACGGGAGGTGGCCAAGGAGGCAGGTGTAAGCCTGGGGAGCGTCCATTATTACTTCGCCTCCAAAGAGGAGATTCTGGTGGAGATTTTTCGCCAGTTTGTCCAACGCGTCTCGGAGGCAACCCTTTCCGGAGCCCCCGATTCCGACCCGAGACAGGTGATCACGAATCTTCTGGACGGCTACTTTGATGAGTTATCCAAGGATCCGACTACCTGTCAGGGATTCATCGATCTCTGGAATCACGTCCCTCGGAACGAAGACCTCCGTCAATTGATGGAGAAATATTACCGGCGTTCTACCGAGTATTTGACGGATCTCATCAAGGAAGGAAAACGGCAGGGCCTTTTTCAAGTCGATTCCCCTTCTGCAGTGGCCGGACAGATCATCGCCATCATCGACGGCATCAAGGTGCAATTACATCTCTTCGGCCGGGAGACCGATCTCCCAAAGATGAAGAGAGCCACAAGGAAATTCGTCCTGAATGCCCTTCGAGCCCGGTAACTGGCCCGATCCATAAATACGGTGAAGTGTCGAGGAGGAGCAGCGTGCCTGAGAATCAAGAAGTACTCATCATGGATTCCGATTACACAGAGTCCTCCGTCGACGCGGCCGTGGAGCAGATCTTCGAAAGCGTGCCTGCAGATGTTGCCGGCAAGACCGTGCTCGTGAAGCCCAACATCGCCGCCCCATTCAAGATGCACAGGGCGGTCACGACACACCCGTCCCTGGTGAGGGCAGTGGTCAAGGCCCTCGAGCGAAGGAATGCGAAGAAGATCATCGTTGGAGACAACCCGGG
>JAQYVQ010000354.1 GCA_030145435.1 Syntrophobacteria bacterium
CAGATTCTTGCCCTGAAATACCCTCAAATCCGCAGGAAGGTCCTTCTCTTCAAGAAGAAACTGGCCCAAGAAATCGAGCGCAAGGACCAGGCTCTGCAGAGGGATCTGCAGGCATTGCAGAAGGACTTGAACAAGTAGCCCGGAGTTCCCAACCTTTGTCCCTGCTTCTTCCCATAGACCCTCTCGACCCGGCTCCGGAGGTGTTGGCCCGCGTTGCGTCGGCTTTCCGGCGGGGGAGGGTCGTTGCCTACCCGACCGAGACCCTCTACGGCCTCGGTGTGGATCCGTTCCAGGAAGAGGCCCTCGAGCGGCTCTATGTGTTGAAGGGACGTCCCGCCGAGATGCCGGTCTCGATCCTTGTCAAGGACGTTGCAATGCTGCAAGAGGTCGCACACGACCTGCCCGGGCCGGCCATGCGCTTGATCGAAGCCTTTCTACCCGGGCCTCTGACCCTTGTTCTTCTTGCTCGGCCCCATCTGTCCCAGCGCCTCACCGCGGGCACGGGCAAGGTCGGCATAAGGATTTCCGCCCATCCCTTGATCGGGCAACTGTTCGCCTCCTATCCCGCGCCGATCACGACTACGAGCGCCAACCCCACAGGACAGCCGAGTGCCCGGGATGCGCGGGCCGTCTTGTCCTATTTCCCGGAGGGACTCGACTGCATCCTGGACACGGGTACCGTGCCCGGCGGGATTGGTTCTACCGTGGTGGATGCGACGGGCGAGGCCCCTTCAATTCTCCGCGAGGGCGCCATCTCCGCAAGGCGGATCTCAGAGGCCCTCACATAGGGTATAGACCCCTCAACGGATCAACAGAACCGGTCAGATTGCATCTTTGTCTTCCAGCTTCTAAGATGAAACAGGGCAAGCACGAAGAAGGAAGTCGAGATGAAACTGAAGGATATCGGTGAGTTCGGGTTCATCGATCGCATCCGATCGGAAACGTTGGCGAGGCCCGAGAGCGTCATCAAGGGAATCGGGGACGACTGTTCGGTGTGCAGATCCGCCCCTGATCGCGTCACGCTGCTCACGACCGACATGCTCGTTGAGGGCGTGCATTTTCAGCTTGGACGAATTCCCCCCTACAAGCTCGGACGCAAGTCGATCGCGGTCAACCTGTCCGACATCGCGGCCATGGGTGGAACCCCGAAGGAGGCCCTCGTCTCGATCGCTATCCCGGACACGGTCTCGTTGGACACCCTGGACTCGGTCTACGAAGGCATGAAATCCATGGCCCGGGAGTTTGACGTGAACCTGGTGGGGGGCGATACGACGGCCTCCCCGTTGCACCTGGTGATCAATGTTGCCCTCGTGGGGGAGGCCAGAGAGGAGGAAGTCCTTTACCGGTCCGGGGCAAAAGGGAAGGATGTGATCTTCCTGACCGGGCCGGTCGGTGCTTCGGCGGCAGGGCTCGACAGCCTCCTTGCGAACCGGTCTTTTGAAGGGCAGGATGCGCTGATAGACGCCCACTTCGACCCGCATCCCCACGTCCGGGCGGGACAGATCATCGCGGGGCTGGGGGTCGCCCATTCGCTGATCGACGTCTCCGATGGCCTTGCCGGAGATCTGGGCCACATCTGTACCGAATCAAGGGTGGGGGCGATCATCGAGGAGGGCAAGATTCCCACAACCGAACTCTTCCGTGCCTATTGCGAGCGCTTCGAGCTGGATATGACGAGGCTCACGATCAACGTGGGGGAGGATTACGTC
>JAQYVQ010000367.1 GCA_030145435.1 Syntrophobacteria bacterium
CAAGAACCGGGGCATCGCCGTCCTCCTGGACCTGTCCCTGCCCCTGCTTGTCGAGAGGGTCCAGGACATGGACTCGCGCGGAATCGCCATGGCCCCGGGCCAGGATCTGGGGAATCTCTACCGAGAGAGAGCGCCCCTGTATGATCGGTATGCGGACATCCGTATCTCGTGTGATCACAAGGGACACGAAGCCGTTCTGCGGGAAATCCTGTCCCTTCTCGCCTCGTATTAGAGTTCAGTGGCTAGTGGCTGTCGTGCCCGTGTGCGTGCCCGTGCCCGATCCGGAAGCGAATATTGCGAGCGAAGCGTGGCAGCCCCCCTATCTCAAGACGCCACGGCCCGAGGAGGATTGCCACCGGCGCTCACGCACCCTCGCAATGTCCATGCCTGAGCTAGCCGGCTTTTCGGCGTGGTGAGGCGAGGCCTTTCCCCTTTGACCTTTCACCTTTTGCCTTCTGATCCCTGATCCCTTTGCCTTGCTCCTGATGCATTATGTCTCTTTCTCATCCGCGTGTTTGTACGCCAGGGCTGCGCGGATGAACTCCCGAAACAAGGGGTGGGCGTTCATGGGACGGGACTTGAACTCAGGATGGAATTGACAGCCAACGAACCACCGGTGGTCCTTCAGTTCGATGACCTCCACGAGATCCCCCTTCGGGCTGAGTCCACTGAGGACGAGCCCCTCTTTCACCAGGGGTTCCCGGTAGACGTTGTTGACCTCGAAGCGATGGCGATGCCTCTCCTGGATTTCCTTGCATCCGTAAATGCTCTGGGCCACAGTGCCTTCCTGAAGGACACACGGATACGCCCCCAGGCGCATCGTTGCTCCCTTTGTCGTAACGCCCACTTGGTCCGGCATGAGATCGATGACCGGGTGGGGGGTGGCTGGATCGAATTCCGTGCTGTTCGCCTTCTCGAGCCCACACACATCCCGGGCAAACGAGATGATCGCGGTCTGCATCCCGAGGCAAATCCCGAGATAGGGAATCCCGGTCTTCCTCGCATGCGACGCGGCGAGGATCTTCCCTTCGATCCCCCGGTCCCCAAAGCCCCCGGGCACCAATATGCAGTCGAGGCCGTTCAGGAGACCGCCGTTCCCCTTTTGCTCCAACTCCTCTGAATCGATGTACTTTATCTCAATCTTGCTCTCGTTTGCGATCCCCCCATGGACGAGGGCTTCGTTCAAGCTTTTGTAAGACTCGACCAGGTCGACGTACTTGCCCACCATCCCGACGACGACCTGATCCTTCGGGTTCTGAATTCGTCTGACCACCTCTTCCCACTTTTCCAGGCGGGGGGCCCCTGTCCAGATATTCAGGAACTCCATGATCTTGTCGTCCAGACCCTCCTGATGGAAGAGAAGAGGAACCTCGTAGATACTGTCCACATCCCTGGCCATGATCACCGCATCCTTGTCCACGTTACAGAACAGGGCGATCTTGGCCTTGATGTCCTTGGACAGGAACTTCTCCGTGCGACAGAGAAGGATCTGGGGCTGGATACCGATCTCCCGGAGGGACTTGACGCTGTGCTGGGTCGGCTTGGTCTTCAATTCCCCGGAGGTGCGAAGATAGGGAACCAGGGTGAGATGGATGTAACAGACGTTCTCGCTTCCCAGGTCGCTGCGCAACTGGCGGATCGCCTCCAGGAACGGCTGCCCCTCGATATCCCCCGCCGTACCCCCGATCTCTACGATGGCAATATCTGCCATGCCCTCCAACCGAAGGATTCTCTCCTTGATCTCGTTCGTGATGTGCGGAATCACCTGGATCGTCTTCCCCAGATAATCTCCCCTGCGTTCCTTCTTGATGACCGCTTCATAAACCTGGCCGGTGGTGAAGTTGTTTATCTTGCCCAGGGAGGCCTTGGTGAACCTCTCATAATGGCCTAGATCCAAGTCGGTCTCGGCGCCATCGTCGGTGACGAACACCTCGCCGTGCTGGAAGGGGTTCATGGTGCCCGGGTCCACGTTGATGTAGGGATCGAGCTTCTGAAGGGTCACCCGCAAGCCCCGGCTTTCCAGGAGGGCGCCGATTGCCGCTGATGCCAGCCCCTTTCCCAGGGACGAGAGCACGCCACCCGTCGTGAAGATGAATTTTGTTCGCATAAAATCCTTTCTTCTCCCGCCTCGCTGTTCTCCGGATTTTTTCCCAGGGAAGAATATCCCTAACCGGACCACCCGTCAATCGAATGGACCAGGGGTCAGGTCCCGTGCCCGTTCTTCCTGCCATCAGCTATTAGCCTTTAGCTGTTAGCTATTAGCCCGCCCCACGCCCATTTTTCTTGCGTGTACCGCGTTGGGGGGTGGTTGGGAGCCAACAGCCAAGAGCTAATTGCTAACAGCCAAGATATCGGACTACTCGCCCTCTTCTGCCGAAAAGGCCCGCTCGAGTTCTTCGACAATCCTCTCCGCCCTCTCCTGATCGTTCTTCGGAACCTCCACGTACCCCCATCCCTTCTGCGCCTGGTAGATCCCGTCATAGGCGGTGTCATGGAAGTTCCTGATCAGCACGGTGAATCCCTCCTGTTCCAGGGCGGCTCGGAACCGATCCGCCTCGAAGGCGTTCTCCGCGACCTTCACCGGGACGAACTCCTCCCTTGACAATCGCTCTCGCTCCTCCTGCTCCTGCTGTACTTTCATTCGATACTCGTCGGCCAAAATGAGCGGAATCTGGCAGTCCGCACATTCCTCGATCTCCTCCCTGTACTCGGCCTCGCATTCCGGGCAGTATTTCATCTGTTTTCTCCTTCTCCTGAGTTTTTTCTTCCGGTTCTGATTTGAACTATCAACACGAATCGGCTATTCTCCAAATTTATTTATACCCGTTGTCCATGAATGTCTTTTCTCCGGGGACTTCCACGTCATGGCAGTATTTGTGACGGGCGCAACCGATGTTGTCGGCGCCAACCTTGTTCGAGCCCTCACCCGCCAGGGAGAAACCGTGCGGGTGTTGCTCCGGAACAACGATCGATACAATGACGTTTTGAAAGATCTTCCCGCCGAACGAAGCTACGGAGACCCGAGAGACCTGAACGCCCTCCGGCGGGCCATGAAGGATTGCACGGCCGTTTATCACACCGAAGAACTCAACCCCATCGAATACTGCCCACCCTCGGCCTATGAGGCGACCAATACCGAGGGGACACGCAGGGTCCTGCAAGTGGCCGTCGAGCGGGAGATCAAACGCGTTGTCTACACGAGTTCCGCCTTTACTGTCGGATGCGGCACCTCCGACACCCTAGCGATAGAAACCACGGAGTTCAACCTGGAAAACCTGGATGACCCTTACATAGAATCAAAGCGTAAGGCGGAGTCGATTGCAAGGGAGTTCCTCGAAAAGGGCCTGGAGGTCGTCATTCTGAACCCCGGGCTCGTCCTGGGTCCCTTGAGTGTTCGGCCCACGATCGGCACGGCCCTGGTGCGACTGTCCGGAACACTGACCAAGCTGTACCCGAGTGGGGGCATCCTGGTCTCCGACGCCGAGGATGTCGCCACGGCACATCTTGTCGCCATGGAAAGGGGCACACCCGGCGAAAGGTATATCGTCGGAACCGAGAACACGAAATATTACCTGCTCCTGGAGCTCCTCTACACCATCTCCGGCTTCCGTCCCGTTTCCATCCCCATGCCGCGCTTGTCTGCGTTCCTGATGGGCTGGCTGTCCGATTCCTTTGCGAAGATCTTCGGAAGGGCCATCCCCTCAATTCCCTCCCTGTCGGTCATCAAGCGGACCTACGTGGACCTCTTTCTCTCCTCCGAGAAGGCGACCCTGGAACTCGGCATGGCATGGACACCCCTGAAGGTGACCCTCGACAAGACGGTTGATTGGCTCCGTAAGAATCGGATGATCTGATTCTCGTTGCGAACATAGACCCTGTTGCAAACATAGATCCCTGTTCCGAACATAGATCCCCGTCGCTCTGTCGTGTTTTCCCCCCCCATGTGGTAACATTTATGGTTTGACAAGACTTCGACTATCAGGCTCCGCTTCGCGACAGAAGCGAATACTCAGAATGGGGAATACCTTCGATGGAAAGATCATCTCCCTTGCATGCGCCCCTTTCAGTGGTCAGCCATACCCCTGTGGCGCCCGACCGGCTCCGCATTCGTACAGATCCCCAGCTCCGCTTTGACCCGAACGAGAAGCAGTCCTCCACGCGTTTCTCCTATCACCAGCCCAGGGCCGAAAAGGCATTGACCCTGGGAATCCGGATGAGAAATGCGGGCCACATCTTCCTGTGCGGCCCGACCGGTACGGCTCGGAAGGCTATCATAGAAGCAGCCCTGAAGCGACACGGAAGCCCCCTCGCGGACCTGAGGGACTACGTTGCTGTCTATCCCACGACCCCGGAGCCGCAACGGCCCGCCTGGATCCCTCTGGCCGCGGGCCAGGGACGCGCGTTCCTCGAGTGCGCGGGCGATTCCATCCAAGCCTGTCAGGACAGGGTCCGGAGACTGGCCCTCGGTCGTGGCCGAGAGACAGCACAGCCCCTGAATGACGCAGAACGAGAAGCCTGGATACGGGAAACAGATGACTGGCGAGAAGCCCGGGTCGAGCAGATCCGACAAACGGGGTTCGATCCGAACACCCTCGACTACCTGGAGGCCCTTCTCGAAGCGCTGACGGCACGCTTGAGGCGGGGGGTCGAACTCGCTGCCGTACAGGGCAACGGGGCTAACCCCGCCCAGGGCCTTGAACGGATACTCGATGAGGCAGAGCGGCTCTCAGATTACCGGCCTCAACTGATCCGTGAGGCAACCCAGGGGCAAGTTCCCATCGTTTTCGAGCCGAACCCCACCTTCGGCAACCTGTTCGGTTCCGCCTGGCGGGAAAAGAGGGGAGCCCACCGGGCTGCGCCGGAACGCGTCCTTTTGCAGGCCGGCTCGCTGTTGAGGGCGCAAGGGGGCTTTCTGATCCTCGATTTTGAGGAAGTCGCCGCTGAACCGGATGTCTGGAGGCACCTGAAGAGATGTCTCCGGTACGAGCAACTCGAGATACCCGTCCAGGAACAAGCCTTCGGGGGCGCGATGGGCCTTCTGAAGCCCGACCCGATCCCATTCGAGGCAAGACTCGTGGCGTGGGGTGACGAAAAGCTCTACCAGGAGTTCTACGAAAGGGATCCTGCCTTCGGCGAACTCTTCACGATTCGGGCGGATCTGGACACCCAAATGGATCGCGGAGACAAGAATATCGAGGGCTATCTCGCCTTCTTGAGGCAATCCTGTGAAGCAGAGGGGTTGCTTCCTTTCCAGCCGACCGGGGCCGCTTCGTTCATCGATGTGGGTGCCGAACTGGCGGGCAAGCAGAAGAAGCTGACCACCCGTTGGACTGTGCTCGCAGACCTCCTCCGTGAGGCCTCCTACCTTGCCCAGCAAGAAGGAAGCCCCTCGGTAGCGGATCGCCATGTGGAAGAGGCCCAGGAGGAGAAAAGATACAGAAGCAATCTGACCGAGGAACATTTCGATGAACTGATACGGGAAGATTCGGTTCTCATACAGACCGAAGGCGCCAAGGTCGGACAAGTGAACGGAATCGCCCTGTACGAGACCGAGGACTACATGTTCGGGAAACCCTGTCGCATTACGGCCCAGACCGGGATGGGCCGCTCCGGGGTGGTCAACATCGAACGGGAGGTCAACCTGAGTGGAAAGATACACGACAAGGGAGTGCTCATCCTTTGCGGGTTCCTGCGAACCCGGTTCGCCCAGGACAAGCCTTTGACGTTGGGCGCCAGCCTGTGCATCGAGCAGTTCTACTCCGAAATCGACGGAGACAGCGCCTCCCTGGGAGAGATCTGCGCCCTGCTCTCCAGCCTGGCCGACGTGCCCATCCGACAAGGGATCGCCGTCACCGGCTCGATCAGTCAGCATGGGGATGTGCAGGCCATCGGGTGCGTGAGCGAGAAGATCCTCGGCTTCTTCGATATCTGCCTCCATCGAGGGCTCACGGGAAATCAGGGGGTCATCATCCCAGCGGGCAATGTGGAAGATCTTATGCTTCCCACGAGGATCGTCCACGCGGCCGAACAGGGGGACTTCAGCATCTATGCCGTTCGGACCGTTGACCAGGCCCTGGAGATCCTTACGGGGCGAGAGGCCGGGCAGCCGGACAACAAAGGTCGATTCCCGCAGGGAAGTGTAAGCGGGCGGGTCGACGAGCGCCTGTGGGAACTCGCCACCGGGCTCCGAGACTTCGCTGGAGAGGAAGAAGAGCCGGACGATGGAGGCGTTTCCGCCGATTGATGAAGGCCCCGCACATCGCATAACGCCCTTACCTGTCCACCTATCGCAGGAGGTTACTTGATGGGACCAGAAACTCCCACCGCCTCTCGAACAAGCATTCCACCCAATAACCGCCTGCCCACCGGCCTCGCACTGGCGATCGGCAGCATGCCTCATCGGGATTTCCATCTTGCTCTCGATCGGATCATCGAGGCCTGCCCGGAGGCCCCCTGCTGGCCGCAACTCCCTTCTCTGGGTTTCAGGGAAAACATGATGACCCAGTTCTCCGAAGGGATTCCCTGTATCCGCGTCGACTGGGAGAAGAACAAGATATTTTTCGCCCGGCCAGAGGCCTGCCCCGACGAGCTTACCCGATTCTACGAAAACTACCTGCAGGCAAATGAAACCGGAGACCTCACCCCCTTCGCCTTGTCCGAATCCTATGCCATAGGCCTGCACGCCTTCCTGGAAAGGCTCTCGGGTCCCCCAGGGGCCTCTCTTGCCTTCGTGAAAGGACAAATCACAGGGCCCCTGACATTTGGCCTTTCCATCCTGGACGAGGAAGGGCTGCCGGCCTTGTTCGACGAAACCCTGGTAGACGTCGTTCGAAAGGGGATCCTGATGAAGGCCCTGTGGCAGCTGGAATGCCTGGCACCCTGGGGAGCGGAACGGATCCTCTTTGTGGATGAACCGATCCTCACAGCCTTCGGCTCCTCCGCGTATATCAACCTTACTCGAGAACAGACGGTTGCCATCCTTAAGGAGAACTTTTCCGCCGTGAAGAGCAAAGGGGCCCTGGTAGGAAGTCATTGCTGTGGGAACACGGACTGGAGCCTGATGGTGGAGGCCGGAGTCGACATCATCAATTTTGATGCCTATGTATACATGGATTCTATCGGTCTCTATGCAGAGTCCCTCGCTGAGTTCCTCGACAGGGGGGGCTATCTGGCATGGGGCATCGTTCCGAGCCAGAGCCTCGAAGCAAGGCCCCAACCGGAGGAGCTTCTTGAAATGCTCCGGCAAGGGATCGAGGGGCTGAGCGAAAAGGGCGTCTCCAGGGAGAAGTTGCTCACAAACCTTCTGCTCACGACAAGCTGCGGGCTCGGCACATTGACCGAAGAAGAAGCCGAGGCTGCCCTGCGTGAACTCAAGACGCTCCAGGGGCTCGTTCGGGAGAAGCTGGCGGGCTAGGTTTGGGATCGAACAGGTGTTCGTAGAGGATCTTTTCGGCGATTCGCGTGCTCTGCGGATTCCATGAACCGGACGAAACCCTGCGGCGCATCTCGCTGACCTTGTCTCGCCGGATGTCAGGAACACGCCGGACGTATTCGAGAACCCAATGTAAGGATGTCTGGAGCATTTTGATCTTCGGGTCCTTTCCCGCAAGCGTTGCAGAACCTTCGCTGTCTATCGAGGCCGAACCAGAGTCGCACGTTGCTTGACACCCCGGTTGCCTCTTTCCTATCTATGAAGATCGGATATTCGCATGTCTTGCATTAGCCGGAAGAGGTTTCATTTTCGTAACAAGCACGCGGCTTTAGGAGCTTAAGGCAAGGAAGGGGAAAGGAAGAGGCTTAAGGGATCAGGGGTCGGGGGTCAGGCCCCACGCCCAACACCCACTCGCCGCTAGACCTGGGGGAGACGGAGCCCAAAGAAATCTCATGGGAGGTGAGGGGCAGGGCATCTGGTGCAATCTCCTGTCCCGGCTCGGTTTGTGCAGGGCGACTCGTGGAGGCTTCCCGAGTCCCCGTGTGCACATCGAAGGACTTCGCGCCCCGCGCCCATGCTTCGTCGTGAGGGACGAGGGACTACGTTGCCGGAACATGGAGGCCAAACAAACCGAGACGGGACAGGAGATTGCACTACGAGAAGGAATTGAGGATCTTACCCCTCAGTCGAAGGACGGCCTTCGTGTGGATCTGGGAAATCCGTGATTCGGTAATATCCAGGACCTCCCCGATTTCCTTCATGTTCAGGTCTGCGTAGTAGTAGAGAGAGACCACGATTCTCTCTTTCTCCGGAAGGACCTCGATGGCATTCTGGAGTACCTGTCGTACGCGCCGTATGTTCAGGTCCCGAAACGGGTCGGTCCCCTTCCAGAAATCCGAGGGAACCTCGCCCGTAGTTCCGTCGAGCTTCTCTCGCCCGGTGATCTCATCCCAGTTGATGAGCGAGATCGAACGGACACGGTCGACAAGCTTGTAAAAGGCCTCCCGCTCGAGCCCAAGCTCCGCCATAGCCTCTTCATCCGTGGCGGCCCGGCCCAGTTTCTGCTCGAGTTCGGCGTACGCACGGCTCAGCTGGTTCGCCTTCTGTCGCACAGATCGAGAAACCCAGTCCTGTGCGCGAAGTTCATCCAGGATCGCGCCGCGAATCCTGAACTCGGCATAGGTCTCGAAACGGACTCCCTTCTCCGGATCGAATTTCTCGATCGCATCCATCAGTCCGATGACCCCTGAATTGATCAGATCTTCCAGCTCTATGTGGCTCGGCAGGCGCATGGCGATCCGAAGGGCCAGATGCTTGATCATCGGAGCGTACTTCTCGATCAGGCGATCTCTCTCTTTCAGGGAGACCCGACTGGGTCGCGTTTTCTTCTTCTTCGCGGTGGTCGTAGCTTTTTCCGTCAAGGGAAACCTTCAACTAAGATGAGAAGGCCGATGAGGCCAGGGGAACAAAACCTTTACATTCAGGCACGTAAGACCGGCACATGAGCATTTTCCCGCCTAAACATAGAAGATTGTCTGTCATCTGTCAAATCTATAGGGGCTGTTGCTACTCGATTGTCCGATCTGGGCAGCAACCCCCATAGATTCGATGGTAGAGGGACCAGTTGAAGAGAACCTTCTTCACGTAGATCCGTGTCTCTCGATACAGGATGCCCTCCACGAATTCGTCCGTCTCTGCAAAGGGCATAAGGGCCGTCCACCTTGCCACCGCCCCCGGACCGGCATTGTACGCGGCGAAGACCTTGGGCCAATCTTCCTCGTACCGGCTCCCAAGGCCTTCCAGGTAGGCGGTGCCGATCGTAACGTTCACCTCCGGGTCCTGGAGCGATGCGACGGTGAAACCCTCCATGCCTATCTTCTCCGCCACTCGTTTGCCCGTGGCGGGCATGATTTGCATCAGGCCCACTGCACCGGCAGGGGAAATCGCATCATACATGAAGACGCTTTCCTGGTGGATCAACCCGGCCACGAGAAACGGATCCAACCCTCTCTGTCGCGCCTTCTCCTGAATGTCGAACCGGGCCGGCAGGGGATAGAGCAGGTGCAGGAATCGCTTCGCATCCGGGTCTCGCCCGTAAATCCCTTCCTCGAGACGGGGGGGAAGGAGCCCTTCCTGCATCGCGATCCTCAATCCCTTCAGGTAGTCCCCGGCCAGGCAGTATGCCTCTACCCAATCCTCTTGTGTCACCCCCCCACCCTTCGCGCCATTCCGCAACCAGTCCAGCCTCGCAACCGCGTCCTTCAGAAGCCCGGTGTCCACGAGCAACGGCAGAGCCGGATCCGCGAGCTTCTCAAAGGCCTTCGGCTCCTCCGGATCGTTTGCCTGTGCCCCAACACCCTTCACCCGGGGGGCAATGACTTCCTTCAAGGTCTTGCCGGTGAGTCGCCACTCAGCCAGAACGCTGTAGTAACTGTCCGGATATCCGTTTCGTGTCCTTTCATAGACCTTACGGCTTTCGGCCAGCCTTCCCGCTCTCTCCAGACACCGGGCCTGCCAGTACAGGGCACGTGGGATACTGAGGTCCCAGACCTCTTGCGCGACGCACTCCCTCAGATGCTCGGCACAAGCCTCATACTTGCCCAGCAGGTAGTAGCACCAGGCCTCGCCCCAAGCCGCTTCTTCTTCCCAGTTCGTGTCCGGGTAGAGGAATCGCGTCTCCCGGTACTGACGGATCGCCTTCTTCCTGTGTCCCGCTTCAAAGTGAATGCGACCCAGGATGAAGGCAGCCCCGCCGGCTTCCTCGGCGTCGGTATACTCCTCGACCAGGTGGGTGAGGACAGGGAAGGCCTCCTGGTTGCGGTCTCTCCTCCAGTAGTCCCTCCCCACCACGAACAACCCCTCCGGGATCTCCTCCGACCTCGGGTACTCCTGCATCAACGAGCGCAGCACCCCGTGCGCTGTTTCCAGATCTCTCCTGCCCGCGAGGGCAGTGATCCGGTTCAGAAGAAGCCTCTCTCGTTCCGCCTGGGACATGGGCAAGCCCTGGAGTTCCTCATAGAATACCAGAGCCTCTGTATAGGCTTGCTCCCGAAGGCAGAGCCTTGCCTCCTCCCGGAGGTAAGATGCCCTCGACATCGACTCGGTCGATTCAGGATGCTCTTCGCCGATCTTCCTGGCACGATATTTTGCCGTTCGAGCCTCTGAGGATCGAGGCCACTTCTCCCGGATTCTCTGATAGTTTGCATAGGCTTCAGAAAACCGTTCCAGTTGCTCCAGCGCCTCCCCGTATCGCAACCGAACCTCGGCGAACTCCTCTTTCTCCAAGTAAGCCTCGTACGCCCTCGAGGCGAGCCAGTAAGCCGAACTCTTCTGGTATCCTTCCGCCTCGATATACGCCACCCTGTCGATGAGGGGGCTCTTCGGAAAACGCTGCTGGAAGACCTTGCAGAAACCGAGGGCCTCGGCTACATGTTCGGCCTTCGAGTGGGATTTGAGGAGGTAGAAGGTGGGGTACTCCTCCCATTCCGTGGGGGTTCGCAGGGACATTTCAAGATGGGCAATCGCCTCTTCGTACCGTTCCTCTTTGTAGGAGGCAATCCCCTTCCGGAAAGATTCCTCCGGGATGTTCTCTGGGGGTTGATTTTCTGCGTCGGGACCCTCGGCTGTCGAAAGGCCCGTCAGATGCGACCAGGCAAACAGAAGGAACCCAAGCCACGCCACCCGTCTCTTGCCGCGTACCCACATGTCGAT
>JAQYVQ010000438.1 GCA_030145435.1 Syntrophobacteria bacterium
CCGCAGCAACCTCCCTCCAGCTCATTCCGAAGAGAAGGCCGATGTCGTAGAGAATGTCTCCATGCTGGACCGTGTACGTCGTCACACCGTCCCACCCCAAGGAGGTCCTTGCGGCACCGCCCGGCGGGATCTTGAGTTCCTGGCCGGCGGAAAGTTCGGACGGATCGTACATGTTGTTGTGCTGCATCAGGGTCTGCCAGGTCACCCCGTACCGTAGACCGATGCGGTAGAGTGTGTCGCCCTGCTGCACGATGTAGGTCTGTTCTTCTCCGGGGGATTCACTGTCGGGATCCACTGCGCCGGCCGTCCCGGTAACGGATGTCTTCCTCCGGGGGGCATACTCTTCGGACGTGGTCGGGATCTTGAGAACCTGGCCCACGTAGAGGTCCGTCGGGTCGCGCAGGTCGTTGTACTCCATCAGGGTTTGCCAGGTCAGCCCGTACATTCGTCCGATTCGGTAGAGCGTTTCATCTCTCTGTACGGTGTGGTTCACTTCTTCAACCGGTTCCGCCGCGTCCTGTTCTTCCGACGGCGCGGTCCCGCCGCCCCAGGGGATCAGGTCCTCATCGGTCACCTTCTCCTCGGAGGCCTTTCGTACGGGCCGGGTCTCTCGGCCCGACGGGGCTTCCCCGGGGGACGAGGAGACTTCCTCCCTGGGCACCGCCCTCGCCTCTTCCACTGCGCTCTTTGCCAGGCTCCTGACCACCCAGCTCCCGTTCTGCTCGGCCACGAGCAGCGCTTCCAGTGTTCGAGAATCTTGCTTCTTCCGCAGGGCGTCCACCGCAGCGGCCTGCACCAGGGAATCCTGGTCCGTTTCCAGGACCTCGATCAGGGGTTCGATCGTCCTCGGGTCCTGTATCCTTCCCAAAGCGGCCGTGGCCATCATCCTGACCCCTGGATTGTCGTTCCGGAGGGAAGCAATGAGCGGATCGACCGCAGGTGCACCTATGTTCGCCAGGGCCAGCATGGCGGCCTCGGCCACCGAGGCCGGTGACCCATCTCCTTCCGGGCTTCGAACAGCCAGGCGCGCACTGTCGTTGAGCGCTCTGATCAAGGAGGGAACCGCTTGAACAGCCTCCTCACCCATCCTTCCCAGCTCCTGGGCGGCATTCCTGCGTTCCACCGGATCGAAGGAATGCAGCCTTTCGACCTGCTCCTTCACACCGGCAGGCGCATCCGAAAGCAGCCGTCCCTCCGGCATGGCGGACTGGGTGCAACAGAATCCGAGAGGGCTGAGGCACGCGAGAGCCAGGAACCCCAGAATGAATCCCTTCTTATTCATTGGAATACCCTAAACGTTTAAGGTTTCTCCTTCCGTCCTCGCAATCACCACGGCCCCACAAGAATCGCTCCACACGTTGACCGTCGTACGGCACATGTCCAGAATCCTGTCCACCGCAAGGATCAACCCCACCCCCTCCAGGGGCAGGCCGACGGCCTTGAGGATTACAACCATCATCACCAGCCCGGCCATGGGAATCCCCGCAGCGCCGATGGACACGAGGAGCGCCGTGATCACGACGATCAACTGCTGGCCAAAACTGAGATCGATCCCGTAAGCCTGAGCGATAAACATGGCTGCCACGCAT